>QMLM01000150.1 GCA_003646745.1 Deltaproteobacteria bacterium
CGAGGAGGATCTTGGCCGCCAGAATACTGTCCAAACCACCTGAGATGAGTCCGATCGCCCTAGTCATACCCTCTGCTTCAAGAAAAAGGCGATGCGCTCTTCAAATCTTCTATTCAGCGCCTCGGTGCTCCCCGGGCTGCTATTGAAGACCTGTTGCCAAACATCATCCCTTTCCATGCATAAATAGATAAAAAGGCCCTTATCATAGGCCCGCAGCCAGGCGACCATCTTCCGATACATCTCCACCCTGATCGGCTTCAGGTAACGCAATTTGCCATCCTCGCCCGGGATCAACTCCCCGGTGAATATCCTGGTGTGGGGGAACCTATTCTGGACTATCTGCTTGAGATAAGGGGGAAAGCGAAACCCACCAAGACTTATCCAGATGACCCTGCGGGGGTCGATGTATTCGAACATCAACTCTACCAGTTTGCGGTAGTCCTGCTCCCATCCTGGATAATGGATGAGAGGATCAAAGTGAAACCCTAGGGGATAACCCGCATCTTGACACAAACGCGCCGCCCTCAATCTCTCGCCCAAAGGGGCGGTCAGGTGTTCCTCAGCTTCTATTATCTTAGGGGGATTAAGGGACCAGGAGACAACCGTCTTTCCCCCGTGCTCCAGGTGCAGGAGGTGATCCACGTCGGCGGCCTTTGTCTTTAACTCAAGGATCCCATTTCTCCTTGCGGAGAAAAAGGGGACGGCATGCTGGGAAAAACCGACTATCCCGTCCAAAACCAAACTATCCCCTAACTCCCCCGTACCAAATCTAAAAAAACGATGAGGTTGTTTGTCCAAGATCTCCTCTATCTCCCCAAAAATCTTATCTAAATCCGGATAGAGGGTCAAAAAGGGGTTGTTTAGATAGACTTGGAGAATGCAATAAGAACAATCCATGGGGCAGTTGGTCATCAAATTAATGACCTTGTAGCCGCAACAGATATGGTCCCTCGTACCGGGGCAGTTCTTTACCAATCTCCCTTTATAGCTGCGCAAAAGGAGGATCTCCTTCCCTTGCTTCCAAGGATCTTGCCGGTATAAAGTCAACTCCTTAATTAATGGATCGAGATCTTCTATATATCTCCAGGTGAGATGGTCCAGTCGTTGTAAGACCCTCTGAACCAAGGGGTGGTTCTGTAGAGAGGGATCCACATAGAGCCTCTTTAAAGAGATCATCCTCTCTGCCTCTTCAAACGCATGATGATCTGCGATGGGAGCTCATCTCGATTTTGGTAGTTAACCACCGTGACCTCCACATCTTCTCTCTTCTTGATTGAGTCCGCAAAGGGTTCTCTTTTCTGGTGTATAACCCCCAGCAGATGTCTCTGTCCTTGATCCAGTATTTGTATTACCACTTCCCGAAATCTCTGGGACAAGAGTTCCATCTTGCCAATCTCATCGATGACGATGATCTCCTTCTCCTGCAAAGCCCTCTCCAGAACCGGAAGGGCCATGGCCTCAAAGAGGGAAAGATCCACTCCATATCTGCCCACCCGATATTTCCCTTTATAATCGACGTGGGCCAAGACACCTTCTTCACCCTCCAAGGTCTTTAAGACAAAACCGATCCGTCTTCCCTCCCTCCTCATCTCCTGGGTAAAGAACCCCCCTGCCTTGAGATCAATCCCCTTGAGCGTTCTTTGGATAACAGTGGTTTTTCCGATACCGGGTGGGCCTGTGAGCAAAATCTTCATAGCAAAGGGATCATCGGGGGTGGCCCACAGGTATGATTAGGAGGGGCTCATGGTGAGGGGGTATCTCTAATACAGCGGCCACTTTATCATCATAGAAGGCCCCCACTATGCCCGCCCCCAGCTCCAGGGCAACGCTTTGCAGCAGAAGGTTCTCCCCCGCATGGCCCACCTCCATATGTACATATCTGATTCCCCGCTCTCTGTACTTTCCTGTGGTCCTGCGGTACTCAGCGGTGATGATTACCATTAGAGGGGCTTCGGCCATCCACATCTGCCACAGAGAGGCTTGAGCCACCTCTTTCCTCCTATCCCCTTTGGCTACAATCTCTAAGGCATGGCGGGCATGTAGATAATGGTATATTCCGCTGTGTAAACCCTCTACTCCCCCCTCCCCTACTGCAATGTAGAGTTCCAGTGGGAATAAGGCCCCGGCAGAAGGGGCCGTCCTCTTTCCCTGGCGAGGATCGCTGATACCGTAAGTTGCCCAGAGTAGCTGAGAAAGCTCATCCATGGTGAGAGTCGTAGGAGCAAAAGACCTCACGGTCCTACGGGCAAACAAAGCCTCCTCCAAGGAGGTTTTACCCTTTACCTGCGGTTTCGGCAAAACAATTTCCTTCATAACCTCCCTTTTGTTTGCGAAACTGCGGCAGCGAAGAAAAGGTCTTTAAAAATACCCCTTCATTTCCTCGCATAACCTCTCTGGCTTTTTGTACCCAATAGACTCCCCATGCAATTTTTCGAAGTAATTTACGTCACTGGCCTCCACCGGGGGCAACAATCTCCTGGTAACCACCCTGGCGTTTACCCAGAAGGAATCATCAGCGCCATATTCCCCTGAGTAGAGGGTTAAATTGAAGCTGTAGTGATTAAAGTTGTGGAAGTAATGAAAGACCTTGATCAAGCCCTGGGAAAAATCCCGTATGTCTTGGTCGGAAAGATCGATAATAGAGCTCCGTTCGCGAAACACCGCCATGATATCTCCAAACCCTCTAGGCGCATAGCTCGCCAGCCACACTGTGTTACCAATGGTCCCTATGTACCTCTCCCCTAGCTCCTTCTCCGTAAGGATCAAACTATTCCAATAATTTTCTCCCCACCTCTGACGATAATCCCTCCCCCCTTGGATCATCTCCCTTTGATGGTTTGTAGGAAGTTCACCCCCTAGGATCTGGAGGTGAGGATGGATAACGCTCCCCCCCGACATGGGAAGATAATTCCAGTTGATCGAAAAAAACCTCACCGTGGAATCTACTTCCAATACCCTCCGCAAAAAGACCTGTGAGATAGAGAAACCGTTAAAGAGGATCTCTTCGGTAAAATCGGCAATGGGAACGAAGTGCCTTTTGGTGAGAACGGCAACGGCACAGAATTTATCAAAGGGAAGCCTGTTGGGCAACACACATACCTCACCAAATCGAAGTCTTCCTCCTTTTATAAAACCTTCCGTAAACTTAGGGGTGAGTTCCTCCAAGGAATCGGGGCAAAAAGGACACCTTACATCCCCCACCCTCTTTAGGAACTCCTCCATATCTAATTTGTCCAACCTCTTGATGGGAAGATCAAGAACCCTAACCGTCCTGTTGGTCAGGGGATCCCACCTCGTCTCCATTATCAGGACCTTCTCCCCGTATCCCCTCTTTGGATCCAGAATCTTGGCCTCTTGTAGCCTTTTTTTAAACTTTATCCCCATTTTCACCCCTTAGTGTCAGTCCCTTATTTTCACACAAATCTAACAGGGTAATTTAAGGGTGTCAAGGGCGAGGGCCCTTAGAGGTTACTTAAGATTATTTAAAGTTGACAACTCCTTCCTTCTCCCCTAGAGTTATGCAGTAGGATTAATAAGGAGGTAAAAGTGATTAAAAGATACACCAGAGACAGGATGGGCAGGCTCTGGAGCGATGAGAACAAATATCGAACCTGGTTGAAGGTAGAGGTCTTGGTCTGCGAGGCCTGGGCTGAATTAGGCGAGATACCAAAGGAGGCCTTATTGCAGATCAAGGAGAGGGCAAGGGTCGATACTAAGCGCATCGAGCAGCTGGAAAGAGAGACCAAACACGATGTAGCAGCCTTTGTCAGCCAGCTGGAAGAGGTAGTGGGTGAGGCGGGCAAATATATACATTTAGGTCTTACATCTTATGACATCGTCGACACCTCCCTCTCATTACTGCTTCGAGAGGCGGCGGAGATCATCATTGAGGACATAAAAGAACTCATGGAAGCGATAAGAAAGAAGGCCCTTGAACATAAAGAGACCATAATGATCGGGCGCACTCACGGGGTGCACGCTGAGCCTATCACCTTTGGGCTGAAAATGGCCATCTGGTATGAGGAGATGCAACGGCACCTGAGACGGATGGAGGGGGCCAAGGAGGAAATAAATTTTGGTAAGATATCGGGGGCTGTGGGGACATTTGCCAATGTCCCCCCATATGTAGAACAATATGTTTGTGAGAGATTAGGCTTGAAGCCTGCCCCCGTCTCCTCACAAATCATCCAGCGCGACAGACATGCCGAGTTCTTCACCACCCTGGCGCTGCTCGCCTCTTCCATAGAGAAATTCGCTCTGGAGATTCGCCACTTGCAACGCACTGAGGTCTTGGAGGCTGAAGAACCCTTCGCTGAGGGACAGAAAGGTTCCTCGGCCATGCCCCATAAGAGAAATCCCATTGGGGCCGAGAACCTATCGGGATTAGCCAGGTTGGTGAGGGCCAATTCTTTAGCTGCCATGGAAAACATCCCCCTCTGGCACGAAAGAGATATCAGCCACTCCTCGGTGGAGAGGGTGATCGCCCCTGATAGCACAATTTTGATAGATTACATGCTATCTCGGCTTACTCATATCATAAAAGGTCTGCAGGTATACCC
>QMLM01000151.1 GCA_003646745.1 Deltaproteobacteria bacterium
GTTCCATGCTAAACCACAGACCCTCTTTTCGCTGAAGGCCCTCATCCGTGCCTCGTTCAAGGCGTTGTATACATCCCTTATCGTCGTCTCCACGTCGTACCTTCGCTTCCACTGCCCAAGGCCTGGTATGGCCAGGAGGGCCAGGACAGCCGCGATGGCGATGACCACCATGATCTCAAGGAGGGTAACGCCTCGTGAAGACCTCATCTCTCAATCCACTGGATGATGGTACCGGTCCAGCTGGCAAGGGCGGGGCTCAAAAGGGGCGCAGATTGCTCTCCAGGGACCCCGGTGTATGGCCCAGACCTCCTTCCACCCTTCTGGGAGAAGATGCTCGATGCTTTCGCCTCAAGGATCTGTCCCGTGGAAAGCTGGACCAAGAGCGTCCCGGGCATCTCGGAGTCAGGTGCCCCTCCAGTTGTAGCATCAATCCTCCATATGTAGGACTGCCCTCCGAACTCACAGGGGTGGGTGTTGGGTTGCATAGTGACGAAGTAAACCTCACCCGAATTGACGTCCAGTTTATACACTGTGGGATCGGTGATCAACCGCTCCGCCCCCCAAGTCCCGCTCTGGGGATCAAGTTCGATAAACCACCCGTATGCTGAAGGGGAAGCCCCTCCACCCAACGACGTCATGTCACCGAGGTCAGCCCTGACGCAATGGGTGCGCCCATCATGGCTTTGGGTGCACATGTCTGGCTTGACCCCGTAGAGGTACCGCACATCGGATGCGTCATCGTCCTTGCTGAAGTACCTCCCAGCACCGAAGAAGATCCACTCATCACTGCCAAAGGTCTCCCTTTTGATAGATACGGTCACAGGACCTATATCACTCACCACCATTGAAACGGTCCAATTGTTCGGGTTATCGTCGGAGGTATCGAGTTTCAGCACCCCCCCATGCCAACTGCCCTCCTGGGTATATCCGAAGTAGAGGGACCCTCCACTTGCAAGGGTGAAGAGCCTCCCACCAAAGGCCCTGTCCAATACGGTGAGCGAGCCGTTCACCATGACCTCATCGATGGTGCGCACAAGAGAACCGTCGGATAAGTCGAGCACAAACACTTTGAGACTTTGGCCGGAGAAGCCAGAATATTTTGTGGGACCAGAGAGGAAGACCACATAATAGTCATCTCCCTTTCTGACCACGGCAGGCCCAGAATAGGAGAACCCCAGGTCAGGATGGGTGAACTCCCACAGGAGTTTCGGGTAGCCCGGAGATGTTGGGGGTTCGCTTATGTCCAGGGCGAAATACCCAGAAAGCCCGGTACAGTTGTCAAGATCTGAGGGGTCGGGACAGGTATCAGAAGGGGGGTTCAGACAGTCGGTTCCGCTGCAACCTGCGGCTCCACCCAATCTCATCCCCCCGATGAGCACCTTCTCGGTCCCCGGATGGCTCGGATCGTAGTCTACCTCGATCACGAAGGGAGAGAGGTCTATGTAATACAGATGGGGGTAGTCTGGGTCGGCGTAATACCTAAGATAGGGTAGTACGTTCTTAGGGATAAAGGCCCAGAGCTCCTCGCCGAGCTCGTCCCAATCCTCGTCGCTTCTGCTGTTCTGGAGTTTGGCAACTGCATCCTCTACGGCCGTGTTGAGGTAGCCGAGCCTAAAGGCATGGAGCATTCCGTCGTTGGCCCCTACGTAAACCACTGAGTAATCGCTATAGTTTACGATCTGGGGGGTGGAATAGATGATGTCGCCCAACTTCCAGATGTTGGTGCCAACAGAGCGACTCCTGAAGCCACTTACATCCTCACCGCGAATGTAGCTGATCAATTTTTCGGTATCTGCTTGATCGTCGGCACCGTCCACATATTCGCTCCCCAAGAAATCGTTTATTGAGTCCCAATTACTCAACGTAAAGGCCGTCAAGCCACCAATATTTGTGTAAATGGCCCTTTCATCAGGGTCCCTTTCCTTCAGCATCTCTCCAGCCTCCCACACGGGGTGAGCTTCATCGAGACTGTTATAGGTAGTCTCAAGGCTGTCCGGAGCACCGTCTCCATCGCTATCCTTATAGGCCTTGATCTTCAACTGATTGCCGTCAAATACGAAGACTATCACGTAATCCTCTTGGAGCTTCAAGGTCCTATCATGGGCCGTATCCTCCCTGATGTTGATTTTGTCAACCTCAAAGCCTCTATAGATCCACCAGTTGTAAAGAAAACCAACCCAATTGACGCTATCCCCGGTCAGGAAGACCTTCTGCGGATAGAAGGCCGCCTGCAAGAGGTTGGCACCGTGTTCCGCCTCCTGGGAGAGGACCGATACCGCCGATCCAGCGGCCACTTGCCGCGTGATCTCCATCAGGACCGTCTCCAGGGCATCCCTGAGCTGGGAGGCGTTTTGGGCGGAGAAGAAGGCGTCGGGTTCACCATCCCCATCGCTGTCCCAATCGGAATGTGTGGAAGGGAGGGGAGTACACGGGCTGCCTGCACCACAACCACCCCCACTGCAGCAGTCGTCTATGGGGCCACAGGAGTCCATGGGATACCCGCTCGTTCCTCCGGGCCAGTTCCCGCCGGCCACATCGGGGTCGAAAGAGCCGTACATCGCTACATTCTTGAGGGAATGCTCTCCTGTACCCCCGAGGAAGACACCGATGGTATAGACCTTGTCCACCTTCACCCCATGACTGCGACCCGAAGGATCAGTCAAGGTGCGCAGGGTCTGAGTGTGCATCTTGTAAGCGGGAACTACGGGATCGGCAGAGTTATCCTCAAACCCTACGTTGATGTCGCAATCCGGCGTGTTGAACTGGCCATCGGAGAGGAGGATTACGAAGTTCTTGGCGCACCAAAATAGCTGGCAGTTATTTCCTTCGTGATCGCACTTATAAAGGGGATCCTTATAAGTACCAGGAGCTATATCATCCCCCTCAAAACCACCGTAGCTGTGGTCGTCACTTTGGGCAAAATAGTCATAGGCCTCCCACATGGCGGGGCCACTTGGAGTTCCTCCCGTTGCCCCAATATAATTTATATATCTTTTAAAATAGGTATAAGGGTAATCAGGATCTGCATTGCCACCATCTGGATAATCTCCAACAAAAACTTTGTGGTGATAAACATATCTCCATTTTCCATCATACCAATAACGGCTGAAAAACAGCACTCCGGCCCGTGGCTTGACATCTAACGCGGCCATTTGTTGTGCCAATCCATTTATCCTATTCTTAGGGACTCTAACATTTCCATAGTAGCTGAAATAAAGATCAAGATCGCAATGATCCTGCCCAGCACACCGAATATCCGGATCACAATCAGGATCTGTTAGGTCATCACAACCAGTGGGCCTTCCACCGGTTAAAGCCCACCTAGCAATGTCAATCCTTCGCATCAGATGGAAATTCAAGCAGCTCCCTTTGTAGGTATATCCATCATCCATGTAATCTCCGATTCCCTTCCTTGTCCTTGGACATTTATCATTAGGATTACTTGTGGCCGTTTTGTAACCATCAGTATAGTCTGGAGGGCCAGGCATATTTGGTTGTGTGGAAGGCCATTCTCCCACTTCAATCCATGTTCCTGACTGATATTGATAAATCTTATTAGGCTCAAAGTATCCCTCCTCTTCTCCTGTGTAAGTCCACCCACAATCATCCTCATAGTCACAAATGCCCTCTTTATCCCTACGTGGATTATAAGCAGCCCATGTCATCGAACCACTTCTGTCAAGTACTACTAAGATGTTGGGCTCTATAGCTCCACCCACAAAGGGAGGAACCGCGCAGTAGTCCTCCATTCCGGCGTACAGGGGTGTGGGAAGGCCGAGGAAGAGGGAAAAGGCCGCCATTAGCCCTGCCAGAATCGTTATCACCTTCACCGTCTCCCCTCCCCTTTCCCTATGATGGAGATGATGACAGGGATCTCCCCCTCTCGGCATTCGTTCTTGTTGATGCCGAAGGTGAGACCCTGCCCGACCCTGGGGATCTCCTTTATCTCCGGGGATAAGAAGAAGGCCCTCTCACCTTCACAGGCCTCGTCCATCACCTCCAGCGTGAGGAGGACAACACTTTTCGCCTTGCACCACCTCAGCTCAGGACCAGGCCTGACGAAGCGCACGGCCTTCACAACCCCGTCGAGGTAGAGGCTATCTGGCTCAACCGGCACCCCACCCGCGTAACTTGCGACCTTGCAAAGCTCCTGCGCCCCTGCAGCCACTGCAAACAACAAAAGCCCCCCCACCAAAATAGGGATCAGGACTTTAATCTTAACCTTCAAGGTCGTCCTCCCAAAGGATTTCTTATTAAGATATCCCTCAAGTGTAAAAAAATCGTGAAGAAATTCTTCACCTCCCCTCTGGAACAGAAAGCAATTTCTGGACCATAGGGGCAGAGCGAGTCTTGTATCCGCGCATTCGGCTGCCGGTCCCCCAGATCGCCCCTGAAGCCCTTGAAGCCCCTTCGGTCCCCTCAATGCCTGTGGTAGTATGAAAAGAACCGTTGACAAGGAAAAATTTTGGCTAAAATGGTCTTTAAAATGTAGCCAATAAGGGAACAAAATGATCCGCGTCAGCATTTCGGAGATGAAAAATCGCTTGAGTCA
>QMLM01000152.1 GCA_003646745.1 Deltaproteobacteria bacterium
GATCTCCATGGAGACGAGGGGGCTGGTTCTCCTCACCGGCACCACCGGCAGCGGTAAATCGACCACCTTGGCGGCTATGATCGACCATATCAATCATCACAGGCGTTGTCATATAATTACCATCGAGGATCCCATTGAGTTTCTCCATCGCGATCAAAAGGGGATTGTCAGTCAGAGGGAGATAGGCACCGACACCGATAACTTTGCCCAGGCCCTGAAGATGGCCTTACGTCAGGACCCAGATGTGATCTTAGTGGGAGAGATGCGGGATTTCGAGACTATCGAGACAGCCATCTTGGCAGCCGAGACCGGACACCTCGTGCTCAGCACCCTTCATACCCTGGATGCCGCTGAGACAGTGAACAGGATTGTGGCCGTCTATCCTCCCTATCAACAGAAACAGATTCGGCTCCAGTTGGCCGGGATCTTAAAGGGGGTGATCTCTCAGCGGCTCTTGCCTCGGGCCGATGGGATGGGCAGGGTGCCTGCAGTGGAAATAATGGTCTCCACCGCCCGTATAAGAGAGTGTATCGTCGATAAGGACAAGACCCATGAAATCCACGAGGCCATCGCACAGGGGCACGCTACCTATGGGATGCAGACCTTTGATCAGTCCCTCATGTCGCTGCTCAAAAGGGGATTGATCACCTACGAGGAGGCCTTACGCCATAGTAGCAACCCTGATGACTTCGCCCTCAGGGTCAAGGGGATACTGGCCACCAGCGATATGACGTGGGAGGAGTTTGAAAAGGTAGAGGAAAAGGAGGAAATGGAAATAGATAGGTTTTAAAGATGAAGGGGGAAGAGATAAGGGTTGCCTTTTTGCGTTATTTTGAACAACGGGGGCATAAGGTCGTCAGGAGTTCTCCCTTAGTCCCCTATGACGATCCTACCCTTTTGTTTACCAACGCAGGCATGGTTCAGTTTAAAAAGGTCTTCTTGCAGGAGGAAACAAGGGCATATAATAAGGCTACCACAGTGCAAAAATGCCTGCGGGCAGGGGGGAAGCACAATGACCTGGAAAACGTGGGCAGGACAGCCCGCCATCACACCTTCTTTGAGATGTTGGGTAATTTTTCCTTTGGCGACTATTTTAAAGAGGGGGCTATTGAGATGGGATGGGAGTTCCTCGTCGAACACCTTCACCTACCCCCGGAGAGACTTTGGGTTTCGATCTTCGAGGAAGACGAGGAGGCCTTTAACATCTGGCGAGAGCAGATCGGGCTGCCTGCACAGAGGATTGTGCGTATGGGGGAGAAGGATAACTTCTGGGCTATGGGCGATACGGGTCCTTGCGGTCCATGTTCAGAGATCATCATTGACCAAGGTGAGGAGATGGGATGCGGGTCCCCTGAGTGCGGGGTGGGGTGTGATTGTGACCGGTTTCTTGAGCTCTGGAACTTGGTCTTCATGCAATATAATCGGGACAACAATGGAAACTTGACCCCTTTGCCCAAACCATGCATCGATACGGGGATGGGGTTGGAGCGAATTACAGCGGTGGTCCAGGGGGTAAAGAGCAACTACGACACCGACCTCTTCCATGGGATAATAGAGCGCATTGAGGAAATCAGTGCAGTGAGGTATAAAGCTGATGAGGGAAGAGATGTCTCCATCAGGGTGATTGCCGATCATGCTAGAGCAGTGACCTTTCTGATGGCCGAGGGGATACTCCCGTCTAATGAAGGCAGGGGATATGTATTGCGCAGGATCATCCGCCGGGCTTTAAGGCATGGGAAACTTTTGGGAATAGAGGGTCCCTTTCTTGTCCATGTGGCAGAAAAGGTGGTGGAAGTGATGGAAGGGGCCTATCCTGAGGTGAGGGAGGGGAAGGGGTATCTCACCCAGATTCTCCAAAGGGAGGAGGAGAGGTTTTCGGAGACTTTGGACTATGGGTTAAAGGTCTTATGGGAAGAGGTGGAACGTTTGAAAGAGAAGGGGGGGAAGGTTCTACCTGGAGAGGTGGTTTTCAGACTTTACGATACCTTTGGGTTTCCCGCCGACCTTACCGAGGATATCGTCAGGGAAGAGGGGATGACCATCGATCTGGAGGGATTTGAGCATTCCATGGAGGTCCAGAGAAAACGGGCGCGAGAGGCATGGAGGGAGGAAGAAGGGGAACGTCTTCCTACCGTATATAGAGAGATGATCTCCGAAGGGATTGCCACCCAATTTGTCGGCTATGAGACCCTTAAGATTGAGTCAAAGATAATAAAAATCATCAAGGAAGACCATGTGGTCTCCCTTGCCCGAGAAGGGGAGGAGGTAGGGATCATCACTTCCCACACCCCCTTTTATGGAGAAGCAGGGGGACAGGTAGGGGATAGGGGGATAATCACTGCAGAAGGGTTACTGTTGGAGGTGAAGGATACTGTTCGTCCTTTTCCGGAACTGATCGTACATAAGGGGGTGGTCAAAGAGGGAGAAGTCAGGGTTGGTGATAAAGTATTCCTCCAAGTGGATGAAGAAAACAGGTGGGCTACCGCCCGCAACCACACCGCCACCCACCTCTTGCAGGCTGCCCTGAGGCGTGTCTTGGGCCGACATGTCAACCAGGCAGGTTCTCTGGTATCGTCGGAGAGGTTGCGTTTCGATTTCACCCATTATGCAGGATTGGACCAGGGGAATTTGGAAGAGATAGAGGCTTTGGTAAATCGATGGATATGGGAGGATACTCCGGTGCTGGTTGAGGTGATGGCCACGGAGGAGGCCATCAAGAGGGGGGCCACGGCACTATTTGGTGAGAAGTATGGGGAGGAGGCCCGCGTTGTCAGCATCGGTGATTACAGTCAGGAGCTGTGTGGGGGCACCCATGTCCGCAGGACCGGGGAGATTGGGATCTTCAAATTGGTCTCAGAGAGCGGGATCGCTGCCAGCGTGCGCAGGATAGAGGCCTTAACCGGCCAAGGAGCCTTGAATTACCTCCGTAACAAGGAAAGGGAGCTGATGGAGGCAGCCCAACTCTTAAAGGCAAGGCCCGAAGAGTTGCCCTCCAAGATAAAGAAGCTTTTAGAAGAGCAGAAGGCCTTGGAGAGGCAGTTAGAGGTTCTGCACCGCAGAGTTATTGCTGTACAGACAAAAGGTGGTCCAGAGGTCAGGGAAGTGAAGGGGATAAAAGTGGCCTCCTATCGGGCCGAAGAGGTGGATCCCAAAGGTCTCAGGGAGATGGGAGATGGGATAAAGGACAGAATCGGTTCTGGGATCGTCCTCTTGGGGGGTGAGAAGGGGGGCAGCGCCACTTTAGTACTCATGGTCACCAAAGATTTGGCCGATAGATTCCGCGCTGACGAGCTGATCAAGGAGGTAGCGGAGATAGTAGGGGGCAAGGGAGGTGGGAGTCCCACCTTAGCCCAGGCAGGGGGTCCCAGGGTTGAGAAACTGAAAGATGCCTTGGAGGCAATATATAGTATCGTGGAGAAGAGGATTTAAAAAGCTTCATTAACCTTTTTATACTAATCTAGATTATCCCTCTCAATACGAAGAGATCCCCGGGAACTTTTTGGAAATAAGCCAGGGGGACAGCCCCTCCTTGAAGTTCAAAGGCAGCCTTAACCTCTTTAAGGGTTAACATCCTACCTAGGAGGAGATATGAGACTCGAAGACCTTCTGAAGGTGGCTATTACTGCGGCTAAAGAAGCGGGCAAAATCCAGAGGGAGTGGTTGGGGAGGGAGAAGCGGATTGAATTTAAGGGTGAGATCAACTTGGTTACCGAGGTGGACACCAGGTGTGAAAGGATGATTGTCGAAATCATTAAGAAGAGCTTTCCCCAACATAATATCTTGACCGAAGAAACCCCTATGCCAGAGCTCCCCTCTCCCTATCGGTGGATCGTAGATCCCCTTGATGGAACCACCAATTATGCCCACGGTTACCCATGCTTCTGTACCTCTATTGCCCTGGAGGTAGGGGGAGAGATAGTCTTGGGAGCGATATATGATCCCATATTAGAGGAACTCTTCACTGCTCAGAAGGGGAAAGGGGCATTCCTTAACGGTGAAAGAATATTTGTTTCCTCTACACAGCGGCTTATAGAAGCCCTTATATCCACAGGTTTTCCGTATGACCTAAGGGAGAGCTCGGAGAACAATTTAGATCACTTCAACAACTTCATCATGGAGGCCAGAGCTATCAGGAGGGATGGTTCTGCAGCGCTAGATCTTTGTTATGTGGCCATGGGAAGATTCGATGGGTTTTGGGAATTGAAGCTGAAACCATGGGATGTGGCAGCTGGGAAGATCATAGTAGAGGAGGCCGGAGGGTTGGTGACAGATTTCAGGGGAGGCCCCTTGGACATCTATGGCGATCAAATCCTCGCCACCAATGGGAAGATTCATAACGAGATGATGGAGGTGTTGCGGAGAGTCTAATGCGGTCTTTACCACTTAATTAGGGAACTTCCCCATGTTAATCCACCGCCGAAGGCGGTCAACAGCACCAGATCCCCTTCTTGGATGGTTCCATCTCTTACCGCCTCATCCAAGGCGATGGGGATGGTGGCGGAGGAAATATTTCCGTATTTCTCGATGTTCACATATACCTTATCCATGGA
>QMLM01000153.1 GCA_003646745.1 Deltaproteobacteria bacterium
AACTTAATCTTGTCTTCTAACTCCTTAGCCGTCCCTTTTGTCTCTTCCATTTAGACCTCCTTGCTAAGCTCTGAAATAGACTAACAAATTTCATCTGGGGAGTCAAGAAATGAAGGTCTGTCGCACATATCGAAGACTTTCCTTTTTTCTCTTTTTGTTTTATAAATCTATAAAGAACATAATTTTTTTGTGGAGGAGATCATGAAGGCTATATGGAAAGGTTACCTTAAATGTAGCTTGGTAACCATACCTATCAAGATGTACAACGTCATCGGCAAAAGGTCTATTCAATTCAACCTGCTGCACAAGGATTGCGGCAGTAGGGTAAAGCAGGAAAGGATCTGCCCCAGGTGTAACAAGACACTAAGCGCTGAAGAGATCGTCAGGGGGTATCAGTATGGGAAGGATATGTTCGTAGTGATCAGCGACGAAGACCTCAAGAGGGCACAAAAGGAGCCAACAGATACCATTGAGATCGTAAAATTCATCGATGATCATCAGATACATCCCATATACTATTCCGACTCCCATTATTTGGTACCCGACGGAAGGGCAGCAGTGGAGGCCTTCGCCCTCTTTCACAAGGCAATGACCCAGACCAAAAAGGCAGCCCTGGCCAAGGTGGTGATGAGAAATAGGGAACACCTGCTCTCGATAAGACCTTATAATGGCACAATGATCGCCTTCACCCTCCACTATTCCGAGGAAATCCAGCGCCTAGCAGATATTGAAGGAGTAGAGGAAATACAAGCAGTCCAACTCGATGGAGAAACCCTCGCCATGGCCAAGACTATCATTGAAAACCTCAGTGGAGATTTCGATCCCGAACAATACGAGGATGAATATACCCATACCCTCCTTGAGATCATTAAGGCAAAGGCGGAAGGTGAGGAGATTAAAGTGGAACCCAAAGCAGAAAGGGAAAAGGTCGTAAGCCTTATGGACGCCCTCAAGATGAGTGTGATGGAGACGGAAAAGAGACCTGAGGTACCCAAAAAGGCAATGGCCACAGCTGGCTTAAGGAGAAGAAGGGCCCAGAGGGAGCGGGAAAAAGGCGTAGATGCTCGATAAAAAAATTTCTCCTATGTTGGCTTATACCTCTGCCCCTTTCGATTCACCGAGACACATCTTTGAGATTAAGTGGGACGGTACTCGCTGTATTCTCTTCATTAAAGACAAGAAGATCCGCTTGCAAAACAGAAGGTTGGCCGATATAACCTATAGATATCCGGAACTTTTAGGGCTTTACCGGGAAGTCAAGGCCAAAAACGCCATTCTAGACGGTGAGGTGGTAGTCCTCTCCAAAGGGAGGCCCGATTTCAACAAATTGCAGCAAAGGGAGCATATATCTGAGCCTATAAAGATCGACCTTCTCTCCCAAAAGATGCCGGCCACTTATATCGCCTTCGATCTCCTTTTCTTAAATGGTAAAAACTGCACACACCTACCCCTCATCGAAAGGAAGAAGATCTTAAGGAGTATCCTGCAGGAATCGACATATCTGGTGGAATCTCTTTATATCGAGGAGAAAGGAAAGGCCTTTTTTAAGAGGGTCCTTGATGAGGGCCTAGAGGGGATAATGGCCAAATCGATCACCAGCCCTTATCTTATAGGCAAAAGGTCAAGGCATTGGCTAAAGATCAAACCTAAACCCACTGCCATATGTTACATCATAGGATATACAGAGGGGAAAGGTGCCAGAGAAGCGTTCTTCGGATCTCTGGCTCTGGCTACCTATGAGGAGGGGAGATGGGTCTATCGGGGAAGAGTGGGCAGTGGCTTCAGTGAAACTGATATGGAATTAATATTGTCCAGGCTACAGGGCCTGAGAGTGAATTCTCCCCCCTATAGCGGAAAGAGTGATAGGTGTTCAGTGGGTCAAACCTGAGTTGAGGTGTGAGGTGGCCTTTCAGGAGAGGACGAAAAAGGGGTATTTTAGGGCCCCTGTATTTAAGAGGTTAGTGGAATGAAAGAGCTATATGACCAAAAAGAGGTATCTAGGCTCATCGGTATCTCAGAGAGTCAAATCCGTTATTGGGATAAGATTGGCCTTATCCCCCATCTGAAAAGGCAGAGGGGACGGTTATTTTTTGATTTCAAGGGGTTAGTTGCTTTTCGTACCGTAAAAGAATTATTAGATAAGGGCATCTCCTTACGCAAGATAAGAAGGTGCATAAAAAATCTAAAAAAGATGATGCCTGAGATAAAACAGCCCCTCACCGAAATGCGCATTTCCATCTATGGAGATCAGATAATACTTGGCAGGGACAACCTGAAATTCACTCCCGAAGGACAGCTTCTGATAGATTTTTCGGCGGATGTAAAAACCCCTATCTCCTTTCCTGTAGATGCGGCTGAAGAGTTATTCTTTCAGGCCCTTGAATGCGAACAAGAAGAGGATTGGGAGGGGGCAAAAAGGAAATATGAGGCGGTTTTGGCCTTGAGACCTAATCACGTTGACGCCCTAGTTAACTTGGGAAACATAGCGCATAGATCTGGTTCTTGCACGCTAGCCGAGCAGCATTATCGGAAGGCTCTGAGGATTGACCCTGATCATGCAGAGGCCAACTATAACCTTGCCAATATCTTGGAGGAAAAGGATGATCTGAACAACGCCATATTATTTTACCAAAAGGCCATTCACGAGGATCCTGAATTCGCCGACGCTCACTTCAACCTTGCAAGGGCTCTGGAAAGGATCGGGGATATAAAGGGAGCAGAGAAGCATTGGCGCAGCTATCTTAATCTGGATCCAACCAGCGAGTGGGCCGAGTATATAAGGCGGCGATTAGATGAGGGCAAACCGTTATAAGGAATTAATATGTCACAGGTAAAGATAGGTTGTTGTGGTTTCCCTGTAGGTAGAAAGAACTACTATCGCCATTTTTCCTGTGTAGAGGTCCAGCAGACCTTTTATCACCCTCCGGAGCTTGCAACCCTTTTGCGTTGGCGCCGAGAAGCCCCCCAGGGCTTTGAATTTACTATCAAAGCCTGGCAGCTGATCACTCATCCCCCCAAAAGCCCTACTTATCGTCGGTTGAGGATGAAGATACCCGAAGGGAAAATAGACCGCTATGGAAATTTCCGCCCTACAGATGACGTCCTTTTTGCTTGGCAGACCACCCGTAGGGCAGCTGAGGCACTTAAGGCACAGATCATTATTTTCCAAACTCCCCCTAGCTTCCGCTGTACTGCACAGAACAAGGCAAATATAAAGGAATTCTTTAGAAAAATAGAACGAGACGGCTTCATCCTCGGCTGGGAACCCAGGGGGTGGGAAGGCCGAGAGGTGCAGAAACTGTGTCGGCAGTTGGAACTCGTCCACATAGTCGATCCCTTCCAAGACGAAAGCCTTTGGGGGGAGATAACCTACTGGCGCCTACACGGCATAGGGGGGTATCGCTACCGGTACTCCGACCAAGACCTAGCTCAACTTCAGCAGTGGGTGCCAGAGGAGAGGATCACTTACGTAATGTTTAACAATACCTCCATGTTTCAAGATGGCCTGAGATTCAAACAGGTATGGGAGAGGTAGAAACATGCGGTTTTTTGAATTTCATGTACCACAAGAATGGCTTCAGGTATATGAAGAAATAGCTACCTCCCCCGGCACCGTCCTTTTGCTCGGCGCCCCTGACACAGGCAAAAGTACTTTGGCCCACTTTCTGGTCTATAAATCCACAGAAGGGGGGTTTAGGACCTCTTACATCGACGGAGATCTTGGCCAGTCGATCTTAGGCCCACCTACTACCCTGGGGATGGCTTTTACCTCTGAACCCCCGGCCAATATGAAGGAATTGGAGTGGGATCACCTCTATTTTATTGGCGCTACTTCCCCAGCCGGCCACCTCCTAGCCACCGCCGTGGGGGTAAAGAAATTGGCTGAGAGGGCCATAGAAGATGGGGCACAGATGGTGGTGGTCGATACCACAGGCCTTGTAGCGGGAGAGATGGGGTTTGAGCTGAAGTTCTACAAGATAGAACTCTTGAGGCCAAGACACATCGTCGCCATCCAGAAGGAAGGGGAAGTGGAACACATCCTGAGGGGATTCAGGGAGAGAAAAGGGATGAAACTTCACCGTCTTTGCCCCAGTCAAGGGGTGCATCCGAGATCTGCAGAGACCAGACGAGCATATAGGCAGCAGAGATTCCAAGAGTATTTTCGTGGTTGCGCCCGCAAGGTCATCTCCCTAGATACTGTGGAGTTCATCAATCCAGAGCTTCCCCTCCTTACAAAGGAGGGAATAGATGAGAGGTTTAACGGAAGGTTGCTAGGCCTCAATGACGAAAATTACTTCACCCTCGGGTTAGGGATATGGGAGACCTTTGATTTGGACAGCAATGAGGTCTCCATTCTGACCCCTTTGGAAGAACTAAGAGGAGTTAAATACCTGCACCTAGGACATATATCCCTAAAGGTTTTTACTTAGATTTTAGTTATAATCGTAGTTTTAAAGAAAGTTTGTGAATAATATAATTTGTTAATTTTAAAGGATCTATCGTGCTCACACCTTAGGCA
>QMLM01000154.1 GCA_003646745.1 Deltaproteobacteria bacterium
CGTAAAGGGACTTGAGCCCTCCTTGGGCATCCTCACGGACCATCTTTGGATCGCGATGGCACACAAGGCACTCCTCGTCCTTATATACTTCGGCATGGAGGTAACTGCTGGGGATCAACATAAGAGCGATCAATATTGCCACCATCATGGCAGTTTTTGTGTAACGTCTAAATATTTAGAATTGCCTTATCCTTTTACCAAGATATTTTCATAGTAAAATCTACGTAATGGCACCTGAAGCAGGTTCCTCTCCATCCCCCCCATCTCATCTCCCTAATGTGGCAGGTGAAGCAACGTACCTTTAAGGGACGATTAGTACCGGGCCGGTTTCTATCATGGGTTATGTTACGGTGGCAATCGGTACAGACCAACCCTTCCATTAAGTGGTAACGATGAGACATCCTTATTGGCTTAGTTGGCTGCTTAGCAAACACCTGGTCTTGGATATCGCGGTGGCAGCGGATGCAGTTGGAGTTGATCGCTTCATCGGCAGCATTCATGGTTGGAGAGCGCGAAGAAGAAATTTTACTTTTGTGGCACTGGACGCAGTGGACGGAAGTCGGATGTATCTTAGACCCCCTCCAAAGAAAGGCTACATCAGAGTGACACTCCTGGCATATGGTTGGGCTGCTGGAGGTATAGTGCACGAACCAGAACAGGGGAGAAAGGATTACGGCAGCGAAGATGGCCCCTGTCACCCACCAACCCCTGGCTGTGCGAGGATAGCGAAGTCCTCTAAATTTCATAGACCTCCCTCCTCGCCGATGGTGACCAGATAGATCTCTGTGTGTCCCTTGCCCTTTGGTGTCCCTACAATGAGCACCTGCTCTCCGCTGAAAGAGGAGATCTTTGGGGCAAAATAGGCCGGATAGGGAGGAAAGGTCATAGGGAGTCCACTGCGGGCATACCCTGGGGTCTGGGGTGAAAAGATCACTTCTTCTTCCCCTCCCTTTACCTTGTACCTCATCCCCCTGCCGTTGGCACAATAGAAGATATAGCGCCCGTCACCAGAGACACCTTCATAATCGAGGCGCGCACCCGTACGAGAACGAAGATAACTGATCCCTCCTGTCCGCAGGTCCAACAGATAGGTTCCTATGCCCTCAAGAGATTTGCCGGCGTAGAAGAGGATAAGTTGATTTGCTGAACCATCCATATGTCCCAAGACAAAATAGGGATCGTGAAAGTAAGTAAGGCGTTTTAGCCCAGAACCATCATGTTTGATGAAATAGAGGTCATAATCCCCTTCTTTCGGTGAGGTCTGGGCACCGAAGAGGATCAACTCCCCATCTGGAGTTATGTCGAAGATCCATTCTCCGCCCAGCAGGGGATTACGTGGATATCCCTCCCAGCGCCATTTACCTCCCTTTAGCTGAGGGGCCAAAAGGGTTTTTGTCGTCAAATTCTCTGTCTCTACCAGGACAATGCCACTGGGATACCCGAATCGTCCCTTCCCCATGTCACCCTTCACCAAACAGGCAATCCTGTTCCCATCTCGGCTTATGGCGTAGCTTGCCACCCTAGCCCACGAATCTCCTTCAAATCCCATCTCCTTCCAATTGGTGGATCGGAGGGCCTCTATCTTGAGTTCAATCACCTTAAGGGCGCCCTCATCTGTGTCCATGATGCCCAAGAAGTGATCAGGATAGGGAAAGGGAGAGGGTAGGGTGAGGGTGAAGGCGCATTTTTTCCCATCGCCACTGAGCAGGGGTGGTTTCGAACCCAAGATCAAGGCACCTTTATAGGGGTGGGGGGCGTTAAACCTCCCATCGGTGAACAACACTTTTTCTCCACCGTCTTTTATCCTCAATATCTTCAAAGAACGGTTTACACGCAGCGGGTCTTTTTTGTCCTTGACTTCTTGGATATAGAGGAGTAGTCTTCCTGCTTCGTCTATAGAGGGATACCTTGCCACCCCTTCATGGGTGTAAGTCAAACGTATTATTTTAGAAGGAGGCCTTTTAACCCCAGATAAACTTATAGAGGGGGCAAAACATATCGACAACAGAATTATCCCCGCTCCAAGCCAACAAATCCTCTTTTGACTAACCATCTTTTCCCTCAACCTATTTTCTTTATCTCCACCTCTACCCCCGCTAGGTTCATTCCCCCTCCTAAGGGATCATGTTCCTGCGGCAGAAGCAGCACAGGGTTTGCTGTCTCTTTCTCTCCCCCCCACCAAAGCAACTGTGTATCTGGATCAGAACTTTTGAACTTTTTGCCCTGGGTGATACGGCATCCTTGAGGCGTAAAGTCCTTGGCCAATGCCACTGTCTCCGGACGAATCCCCTCGGTGATCTTCACCTCTGCATCCAATTCTCCTGCTCTGGATCTAACCTGTACACGGTCTCCTTCTTTTATTTTCAACTTCTTTGCCGTCTCTGGATGGATCAAGAGGGGATTGTCATGGGCGATCTCAGCGATCCACTTGGCATTAGAGATCCTCCCCGAGCTTACGCTTCGGCCATAGATGACCAGATGATAAGGGAAACTCGACGAAGTCCTCACCTGTCGCCATGGCTCTGCCCTGAGCAACTCTACTAGAGGGACGCGGATTTTCCCCGTAGGGGTGGAAAATTCCATTTTTCTAAAAATGGTTGAAAGTCTCGGCAGAATAAAGATACCTTTTTTCTTCAAATAGGAGAGCCCTCCTTTATGCTGTAATGAGGGAATCTTGGCCAGCCACTGGGCGAGGTATTCCTCTGTCCCCTGAAAGGGGAAGGACTCTTTTACCTTCCCCCCTAGACGTTGGGCCAATTCAATACATAACTCGCTTAGTGCAAGGGCTTCCCCCAAGGGGGCCATGCGCAGAGGAAACTCCCTTTTCCTTTTAGTAATGATCTCCTTCGGCCGCAATAAGGCAGGTTCTCCCAAAGGATGTACCACGGGCTGCCTTAGTGAGATAAACTCTTTCCCCTCCGGTGTGACCCTAGCTGTCAGTCCCCAGCACTCCAGGGGTACAGCAGCCGGCAGGATCAAATCGGCCAGCGAGGCACTTTGCGTCATATGGAGATCCATAGCGATGAGATAGGAGACTTTGGATTCGTCCCGCAGGATTTCTTTTGTCTCTATGCCACCGGGGTTGAGGTGGATGGGGTCTGATCTGTAGAGAAATAATAGCCGCGTCCTCCTTTTTTCCTCCCTAAGGGCTGAGTAAAGGGAAAGGTTGGCCTTTTTGTTTCTCTCGGGAGGGGAGGGTAGGGGTTCTTCCCATTTTATCTGCTGTGGGGCAAGGTACCCACCTTTTACATTGATATTGCCCACCAGGACGTTGAGCAAGAGAATGGTCCTGGTGGTCAGCGCCCCTTTTTGCCTTTGGCTTACTCCACCACCGATGATAATAGTAGAGGGCTTGGTTTTACTGAACTCCGAGGCAATCCTCTTTATGTCAGATGCCTTTATCCCTGTGATCCCCTCGGCCCACTCTGGGGTAAAAGGTGATAGTAGCCGTAGCTGTTCTTCTTGTACCTCTGTCCACTTTTCCAGAAATGTCCTGTCGTGCAGGCCCTGAGCCACTATACTCTGGGCAAGAGCCAGGGCTAAGGCGGCATCGGTTCCAGGCTTGATGGGATGCCACTCGTCACTCTTGCCGGCGGTGTAGGATAGGCGAGGATCAAAGGTGATCAGCTTAGCACCGTTTTCCCTCCCCTTGATAAGCCTGGTGATCATCCCCACATATTCGTCGCCAGTCTCATATGGATTGGCCCCAAAGTTTAAGATATACCTGCTGTGTGCCAGATCTGGTACCCCTCGCCCTTTTCCCCAGAACAGCCGGTGTCCCTCATCGGCGTTTATGTGGGCGAGGGCCGCTCTGTCAATGTACACTGCCCCTCCTAGGGCGTTCAAGAAGCGCAACAGCAGGGGTTCGGAGAACCCCAAGTCGAAGATAATCTCCTCAGGGTGACCATTTTTCAATATATCTGCCAAACGGCTCGATAGCTCCCAGAAGGCCTCATCCCAAGAGATCCTCCGCCACTTCCCTTCCCCCCTCTCCCCGACCCTTTTCATAGGATAAAGCAACCTTTCAGGATCGTAGAGCTGGTTGATGGCAGCAATACCCTTAGCGCATATCCCCCCCATGTTGTTGGGAGAATCTGGATTTCCCTCTATCGCCACCAATCTTTCCCCTTTCAATATCCCCTTTATCCCACAATGGGCGGGGCAGATGGTACAAAAGGTAGGGATGCCCCTCATCCCCTTTCTCACCTCATTAAAGGGGGGCATAGGTCGGCCAAAGGCGGGGGCAAGGTAAAACCCCGCCACGCCGGCCAGGCCAACTTTTAAGAAATCCCTCCTCGATATCCCCATAGTTGCTCAAATAAGGGGGAGATATTCTCCACCCAGTACTATATTGCAGCGCATTACGAAGATCCCTACCACAACCAGCACAGAGGCCAATGCTGTCCACCATACGGTCCTTGTACGCGGGTTAAGGACCAAGATGAGGGGGATGACCTTCCCCATAAATGTCTCCACCCCTAAAAAGGACCATGCAAAGGGGCCCATTAG
>QMLM01000155.1 GCA_003646745.1 Deltaproteobacteria bacterium
TCAATGCAACTGCGACTGAGGCACAGGGATTCCAACGAAAACGCTCGCGAAATAGACCAGTAAAAAAACCATAGGTGAAGAGTTCTATCGTCATTGCAGGAAGAATTCTAGGCAGCGGAAGACCCGAGAACAAAAAACTCACGGTAGGAGCCACAAGTCCAATTAAGGCTCCTCCGCGCCAACCGTAGACCAAACCAGCCAAAATTACCGGCCAATGCATTGGTAACAAGATTCGCACAGGTGCACCTGATAAGTGGGCAACAACTGGCAGTAGCATAGCAGCAGCGACAAGCAACCCTTGGAAGAGAAATGCCCGAACCTTCCAAAACGCTAAAGTAGGCTGTTGAACAGAGATTGCCCTTTCATTGTAATTGTTCATAGTTTATACTCCTGTTTGTTGAGATACAGTCCCTCCACCTTTCAAGCTCGAATAAACAATCTCTCTAAGAAGTCGGCTAACTCTCTAATCCCCTCCACCTCGAAATCTAACTCCTCCCCCTTTAAGCTGCTTTTGAATATCCTTTCATCCTTAGTGATGGCCCCTACAACCTTACTTTTATCCAGGAGGTCTAAGAGGACCCCTTTGGTTTCCCCATCGACCTTATTGAGGATATAATAAACGCTCTTACCGATATCCTCCGCCATCCTGGCTATCTTCCTGGTGAGTTTTACCGATTCCTGTGAGGGCTCCACGACCGCTAGGATGATATCACAACCTCTCTCCACCCCCCTTCCAAGATGCTCGATTCCAGCATCTGTGTCCGCGATAAGAAACTCACCTTCCTCAAGCACGAGGTTCTCCAAGAATTTTGCAGAGAGAGCGTTGATGGGACAAGCGCAACCCTCTCCGAAATCGTAAATCTTCCCCATTGCCATGAGCTTTATGTTCCCCTTTTCGGACAGATACCCCTGGGGTAAGTCATCTATCCTCCATTCCCCTCGGAGGGTTTTGACCTTCTCAAACAGGACCTTCTTGCCGCCAAAGTAGTTCATGAAATCCTGGGGAGGATCTATTCCCAATTGGCTATGGAGGTCGAAATTTGACTCATCGGTGTCAATTACAAGCACCTTATATCCTCTCTTAGCCATTTCTTTGGCCAACAGAGTCGATATGGTACTTTTCCCGCACCCTCCTTTTCCGCATACAATGCTTTTCACCTTTCGGTCTCCTCTCCAGTCGAATTACTGCTTCCCATGAGCAAAAAGCGCGCAAAGTTTCTCTCAATACTTTTATGCTTCATCCTCCTGATGGACCAGGGTAATGGTGTTATTCAGGAGGTCTACCCGCTCGATACGGCCCGTACTGTCCGCGGCTTCTTCTAAACCTCTTTGAGTTTACCCCCTATACGACCTTTTCATTATTGCGCTTCCACCGACAAGTCCTCCCACGACCCTGGCAAGTAAAACTCCCACCGCCCCAGAAAGGAAGGAGGCAAGCAGAAGCAAGGGGACGAATTTCGCCGGAGCCCACACATGGAGGTGAAGACCTAAGGCAAGCCAGGTTATCCCCAAACAGAAAAGATTCCCCAGGCCACCCCCTACCACTTCCCATCTCCCCTGAAGAAGCTCCACCCAAAGCCCGAGGACGAAAAGGGCCAGGATACCATAAATGCTGAACCAGGAAGGGGAGATCACCCCATACCAGGGTCTTAAGAAAAGGCAAAATGAGGCAAGGAGCACGGCTATTGTAATCCCTGCATATCTCTTGCCGATGAGCCCACGGCCCAAAGAAACCCACACCACAAATATTAACCCACCCAAAAGGGCCATCCCCGCTGCAGGTCCGGGGATGTCAAGCCTCTGAGTGATGCTCTTCACCGGAAGATAAAAGTTCATCAAGGCGCCACAAAGCGAAAGGAGCACGATCACCAGCCATTCATAAAGGCTGAAATAAGAACCCTTCATCCACTCACCACCTACATTTACTGCATATGGGGTGTTGTTTTATATGCTTGACGAAACTGCCGTATACCTCGGAGCGCAGAATTCTTTCCACCCCCTCTTCAAAGGCATCTCCGAGATGATCTTCGAGAAGATAGGTGCAAGGTGTAACCTTTCCGTCCGCTGTTACGAAGATGCTGCGCCTCACGATCCGACAGGGGTAGGAATGTCTCTCAGGAAGGTACAATTCTATTTTCAGTGACCGAGCAATCCCTTTTATCTCTTTAAAAAGCTCCCTTTCCTCTTCTTCAGAGAGACATTTTGCCTCTGAGTCCACTCCATAGACGTTGAAAAGCCTGTGAAGTATTATCGCATCTATTTTCATCTCCGCGGCAAACCTCATCATCTCCGGAATTTGATCTCGGTTGCCCTGATAAATGGTGATGTCAAAATAGATCTTAGGCCTTTTGAAACGCCCTTTTTTCCTCTTCACCACAAGCCCTTCGACCTGAGGCGAGACCTCAGACAACAACTCCTTATCATATATCCCGAAGGCAATCTCCCTTAACCTGCTCCGGAATATCTCGTCCAGTCTCTCTCCCACCAGTGTCCCGTTCGTAGTGAGATTCGTATGTACCCCCCTTGACTCCGCATATTCCACCATTTCAAAGAGCTCCTGATGGAGTAAAGGCTCTCCCCACCCGTGCAGCCCGACATAGCGGAAGCTGCCCGAATCGAGTACCCTTTTGAAATCATCTAGGGAGAGGAACTTATTCGGTCTTTCCAACCCCCGTCTCAGACATATTGTACAGTTAAGATTGCAAGCAGTTGTTACCTCAACCTGAAGGGTAGTATTTCGAAAGAGCTTAAACACTATAATTCAGTTATGCTTTGCTTTAATCAATCTTCGAATACACCACTCCCTTTAATTATCACTCGCCATTTACTAAGCCTTTTAAGGGCGGAACAGCAGCTGTTAAGCTGCCTTACTAAAAGGCAGACACCTGACCAGCAGCCCCCTGAAGTTCCACATCAGGACGCCGATGATGCCCAAAGAGGCGAGGATTTGAGGCATCATTCGGCAAATACCAGTACAGCCGCCAGTCGCTCCTCCTGTTGTTACACTGATTGGTGCACACATATTTTCTCCTCCTTTCTTATTTTAAGATTCTGAAAATAATTGTTGCAGCTACATTATTGTTATAAACTCGGCCTCTTGTCAACCTCTTTTATCCTCATTTTGCCACAAAACCTATCTCCTCATAGGGGTTCACACCTGCCATCGTGAATTTTGTTAACATCTCCGGGCTTACCTCAAACTCCTTTACCACATTCACAAATTCTCCCGGCCTTTCCAAATAGGGCATTAGGCCCCAGTCGCACTTTACCCTGGTGATCCAGAAGACAGGGTTCTTTTTCCCTCCCTCTGGTCTGAAGTCCTTTCTCTTCACCCCCGAGACCTTACAGGCCTTTTTCCAGTCAAACTGAAAGATTGCACCCTTGCCTTTGTTTTCTTTTGCCTTCCATATCACTAGTATCCCCGCTACATTCGCAGCTGCACATCCCCTCTTCTGGGGATCTGTAAGCTGTTTTACAAAGAGGCTCCTCTTGCCCGGAGTTAGATCTAAAAGTATTTGTATGGCATCATCCTTACACCAGGGGGGACAGGCAATGAATATATATTTCTCTCCCTTCTTCAACGGATATCTTTTCTGAATTACCTTTACAATGAAATAGCCAGAGGTAAGACCTGGACATAGATGATTATGAAACTCGCAGCACTTGAGGAAGTCAAAAGGGACACCCATTGCCCAGGAGTTGGCGATGGTGACTATGCTGAAGGCATCTGAGGCCCCGAGGGCGTTTTCTATCTGTTTCCAGTACTCCGGCTGGGTAGCCTTGTTGCCGTCTATATTGAGGTTAACCTTTTTAGTTTTTTCGCCATCATAGGTTATAACCACACTATCCTTGGTGTCTTTTCTAAAGAGGGCGACCTTCAAAGGATAGGTAGTGGGGCGGTGGAAGAACAAGAGGTTCCCCTTTCCAATGGAACACCCTGTCTGTTCCTGGATCAGATCCACATAGCCCTGGGTGGTCTTTCCGTTTACCGTTACATAAGTAGCATCGGTGATCACACAGAGCCTTGGGTCTCCCTTCTCTACTTTTAAGTCTTTAAGTCCATCTTTTATAAAACCCTTTACATCTGCCGCATGTAGACCCTTAGCTACAAAAACAAGCAATAATACGACCAGAAAGATTTGTATGTATCTCCTCATGATCCACCTCCTCGGTTAAACCCTTCCCTTATGGGAAGATTGCGGTTAATCTTTAGCCTTCTCAAACAAAAAGGCCACGAACACCCCCTGCTTCTGCAGGTTCTAAGGCCTTCGTGGCCTTTATTTTTATTGAAAAACTGCTCCTAAAATCTAGTTATAGGTCCTTCCTGGACCCTGGTTTTCATTTTGCTTATACAACACCACCTCCCTTTTGTCAACCCCCTTCTTACTGGAGTTTCCTGAGTTTTGATTTTGGTAATTGTCACCAAAAGTTGAAGGAGAGTTGAAAATCCTTGGTATCTCCCCTTTTGGTCTTCAGGCCTGTCTTATCGGGAAAGAGCAGATTATAGA
>QMLM01000156.1 GCA_003646745.1 Deltaproteobacteria bacterium
CTTATTTAAAGACCATCCTTTTGTCAATGCCATCGTTAGCCTTAAGTTCATTCTCACTGAAATCGGGCTACAGCAAATAAGACCTTATAATCACGGTTGGGTAACTCATTATCAATAGGCACAGGTTCACTATATTCAGCCATCCCATCTTCGATCTCTTCCTCTAAAGCTAAAAGCTGCCCGTAAAACAGCCTCTTAAATATCTCCTTTCCTCTCATGGTCTTTGGTATAAGTCTTAGGGCGACTGCCATCCGCCTTATCATAGTGATAAGCTTGTCTTTTATGGAACTTAAATAAGCAGGGCAGTCGCCGAGGAGCTGGACATCGAAATTGTGCTGTACCAGTAGAGAACGAAGTTCCGGTGCAGAAAAATACCGCACACTAAAAGGGCTGGGGTTAAAACCCATCCAATCTTTATTCGCAGTGCAAATAAGAACCAAGCCTCCTCTCCTTAGTATTCGACAACACTCTTTTATAAACTCCTCTGGCCTGGCCAGATAATAAATGGCTTCATATAATATCACCACATCGAAGGAATCTTCTCTAAAAGGCAATCTATGGGCGTCCAAGCGAATAAGAGGGACCCTACCCTTATAATGTTTCTGAGCAACTTTTATAAGGTTTTCGGTATAATCCCCACCGACCACCCTTCTCGCCTTCTTTGCCAGGTAACCTAATCCCTGGCCGGCACCGCAGGCCACCTCCAATACTTCCTTGTTCTCACAAAACTTAGAGGCGAAATAATAACGATTGCACATCCTCGTTAGCTGCTCACGTGTTACCCTATTACCCGGTACCTCCGTCACAGTAGTATAATCAACACTCATAAAAAACCCTCGTTGCTTTAGTTAGTTAGAATAGAAATCGCGAATACACTCAATTACATATTCTACTTGCTCATTATCAATCTCTGTGTTCATGGGCAACGACACCACCTCCTTACTTATCCTTTCCGTCTCGGAGAGATGAAAACGCCTCAAGTTGAGCCCCTTATGGTGGTGAAGGGGTCTTGGCCACGAAATCAGGACTTCAATCCCCTTCTCTCCTAAAAATTTGACCAATTCATCTCTCCTTTCCGCTCTTATAACATAATTTTGATAAACATCGAAATATTCCTCTCCGGAAAAATGAGGCAATTTAAGTTGGGGAATGTCTGAGAGCCCCTTTCTATATATTTCAGCTACTCTTCTGCGCTTTTCAATCCATCTTGGCAAATATTTTAGCTTTAGGCTGAGGATTGCAGCTTGGAGGTTGTCTAGGCGACTGTTAAATCCATAAAAGAGAACATCCCCGGTCTTTCTGTTCTGGCCATGATCGCGGAATAGCTTTATTTTTTCTGCCAGCTCCTCATCATTTGTGGTAACAACTCCACCGTCACCAAAGGCACCCAACATCTTAAATGGATAAAGGCTAAAACACCCGGTCAACCCGAAGGACCCGGCCTTTTTATCTCTAAACCTCGCCCCTAATGATTGGCAAGCATCTTCTATAACAATCAAATTATGCCTTTGGGCAATAGACATCAACCTTTTCATGTCACACAGGCGACCATTGAGATGAACGGGGACGATGGCTTTTGTTTTGGGTGTAATGGCTTCCTCCAACTTGTCCATATCCATGTTAAAATCTTTTCCTACATCCACAAGAACAGGGACAGCCCTATTATGAATAATTGCTGCCACCGTCGCTACAAAGGTATGGGCCACAGTTATTACTTCATCACCTGAGCCAACTCCTGCTGCTCTCAAGGAGAAAAAAAGGGCGTCAGTACCGCTATTTACGCCTACTGCATACCTTGTCCCTACAAAGGAGGCAAAATCCTCTTCGAACCTTCGCAGATCCTCTCTGAGGATAACATCGCCTCTAGAGAGTACTTCATCCACAATGGCTAAGATCTCATTTCTCAAGCTTTTATAATGTTTTGGCATATCAACGAAGCGAACTTTATAGGTCATTTATCCCTCCTAACTAGCTTGATGATTTATTTAGAATTCTAGTCAGCATCATGAATAATTTCCACCCATCAATTCTATTACACTCTGAACGATCTCCCTTTCCCTCGGATAATACGCCCTCTCCAGTGCCCTGCTTGCAGGAGCTGGCATATCGGGCAAGGTTACTCTCCTTATAGGGGCTTTAAGGGAACCAAATACATTTTCTGAAACTAAAGATGCTATCTCGGCTGCTACGCCGCAGGTCCTCCAACCCCCATCGGCAATGACCAGCCTACCGGTCTTTCTGACCGACTCAAATATAAGCTCAGTGTCAAGGGGCTTAAGAGAGCGCGGGTCAATCACCTCTACATCTACTTTCTCCTTAATCAATTCCTTGGCGGCCTTCAACGCCTCTACCACCATGTAGGAAATGGCCACTACCGTCACTTCCTTCCCTTCTTTTACTATCACTCCTTTCCCTATGGGAACCGAGTACATCTCTTCGGGCACTTCCCCTCTCTGGTTGTATAACCACCTGTCATCGACATAAACGACCGGATTATCATCCGCAACAGCACTAACGAGCAACCCTTTCGCATCATAAGGATTGGAGGGAACTAATACCTTAAGACCGGGGATATGGGTAAACATGGCCTGTAGGGCCTGAGAATGCTGCGCTGCCTGCTCACCTCCTCGATTGATTATCCCCCAGATCACTAGAGGAATATTCATCTTCTCCCCCAGCATAAAGTACCAATTGGCAATATGGTTGGCGATCTGGTCCATAGCGTAGTACATAAAGTCCATCCTTGGATGGACTAAAATCGGCCTTATCCCTGCCAAAGCTGCACCTGCAGCTATACCGGTGATTCCATTCTCTGAAACCGGTGTATCAATCACCCGTCTCTCTCCAAATCTGTCAATAAGGCCAACTGTCGTAGTTCCCACATACCAGGGACTTGTAACCCCTTGACCTATCAAAACTACCCTCTCATCCTGATCCATCAACTGATGAAAGGTCTCGTTAATAGCCTCAGCATACGTTAAGTACCTCATCTGTTGCTCCAGTAGGTTCATTGGGTTTCTTTTGTCTATCGGACTTATTGCACTTACGCGGTTTGTGTTGCCTTTGATGTTGAAGCAAATGGGGTATAAGGCCACTGTTTAACATAGGAATCCTCTCAGATTGAACCTTATTACTTAAATACCCCATTGCCTCCCCCACCTACTTCTGGATATGGACTCTCCTCAGCAAACTTAACCGCTTCTTCTATCTCACGTTCTACTTCTTTATAGATCTTCTCTTTCTCCAAATCAGAAAGAATCCCCTCTTTCATCAAAAATGCCTCAAATCTTTTGATAGGGCAATTATTTACCCACCACATAACCTCCTCTTTAGGTCTAATAGGTTTATCCAAATCCCAACTTGGCCCAACATGCCCTCTCCATCTGTAGGTGAGACATTCTATTAAAGTAGGGCCCTTACCAAGTTCAGCACTCTCAACGGCCTTCTTTGTCTCAGTGAAAACCTTTACGACATTGTTTCCATCAATCCGAATGCCAGGTATTTTGAACACCTCTGCCCTCTTGTAGACTTCTGTATCGGCCTGTATTTTGGATATAGGCATATGAGTAGAATAGAAATTATTTTCACAAACAAATATAACTGGGAGTTTTTTCAGAGCAGCAAAATTTAAAGACTCATAAAAGACGCCCTCACAAATAGCCCCATCTCCAAAGAACGCCACGGCAATCCTGCCGTTGTCTTGGATAGATGATGCCAGAGATACACCTACGGCCAAGGGAATAGAACCACCGACAATGGCGGAAGACCCTAAAAACCCTACCTCTGGAGCAGTAATATGCATGGAGCCTCCCTTTCCCTTAGAACAACCCGTGGCCTTACAGTATATCTCCGCCATAAGCTTCTTTATATCACCACCCTTAGCTATATAATGTCCATGGGAACGATGGGTGCTAAAGACGCAATCATCTTTATCTAAAGCAAAACATACCCCCACCGCTACTGCCTCCTGACCTATGTATAAATGGCAAGGAGTTCGTATCTTCCCCTCTGAAACTAAATCACCCACCCTCTCTTCAAATTTACGAATCCTTGCCATCATCGTATACATATTTATCAGAGTTTCCTCTTGGATATCTTTGACTAACTCCTTATCAAACGGAATAAGATATTCTTGCACCTTAATTACCTCTTTTATTTAGAAGCAGTGTTTTGTCAGTTCGAAGCCTTTCCCCTCTTTTATCTAGTTAAGATAAAGACTTAATTTATTTCTCAACTCCCTAATACCAACCCTCTGCGTCGCCTTCCCCCTATGTAGTAGCATAGGGAAAACGTAGACGCCTCGCCACGCAGAGACAATTTAATCCCTTTCACCAACCCATAAAACAAAAATTTCCTTTAATACCTTTAATTTTGGATTGATGAAGAGTTTTGGACATCTAGAAATATTTAAGAAGGTTTTATTACCTTCCTTCCAGCATCTAAGGTAACTTGACCTCGTTCAACTACTCTTGACCTCCTTTAACATAAATTTTAAAG
>QMLM01000157.1 GCA_003646745.1 Deltaproteobacteria bacterium
GACATCGATGATTTCTTTTATATCTACGTCCTTTATGTCCGGGGGGAGGCAGGAGGACACCCCTAGCAAGTATCCGGTTACCCTTCGCCTGCCTAACGGAACTAAGACCCTTTTGCCGATTTCACAGAAGGGGCGTAGATGCGCAGGAATAGCATAATGGAAGGTTTTCTCTACGGGGAGGGCAATTACCACTTCCGCATATACCCCCCCCTTCTCTATGCCTGTCTGAGACATTTCTTAACAGATTAGCACCTGAAGGGGGGGGTTGTAAAGGATGCCGCTTTATGGCCTCTTAGGCCCCATTTTTTTTCGCTTTGCCCTTTCGATAAGGCCATGTATCTCGCGCCGGAAGTGTTCTTGGAAGATGATGTATTTTGCCTGCTTTTTTACGGGAAGGATCTTTTTTATCTCATTGAATCCATCAATCCTAACCTTCTGGAGCTCCTTGTCGTTCTCTTCTAGTGCTTTAATTGTCTCTTTTAATGCCTCTTCAGTTGCCTCCGACTTTTCTACCATTCTCTTCAGCTTCCAAAAGAGCTTTCGTCTTTCATCTCTCAACTTCCTTTTCTTTTCTTCGTATTTGCGCAAAAGTGGGAAGAGCTTAGCTCCTTCCTCTTCCGTCAGCTCCAGTTCTTCGGTCAATCTCCACATCCAAATAAGCTCTACTCTCTTTTTCAGCTCTTGGGCCCGTTCCCGATTGATGGGTCTGTCTTCAGCGGGCGGAAAGGGCTCAGCAGGCTGAGCGAGGATTTTGCCACCACTTAGGCCCAGCAAAATGGTCAAGGCCAAAATAATCCATCCTTTCTTCATCGGACAACCTCCTTTCCATCAACGAAAGGGATATCTTGAGCAAAGGAGTTGGTAAAACTCCTCTAAATCATCCCCCCTTAATCCTTCCAATTCTCCATAAAGATCCTTCTGCCCGAACAGCAGCGTTAATACTGCTGCCATTGTCGCCGTCTCCGTCGGTTTTATGGGAGAACTTAGCTGTTCTGTTAGGAGGTAAAGTTCTTCGGGCTTAATTCCCCCCAGAGGACTTTCTTCCTCCCAAGCCATGGGCCCAAAGGAAAGGCAACTGATTACCTCCACCAAGGCCTCCTGTTCCCCTAAGGGGCCCAATGGACTTCGTACACCCAGCAAGAGGGGCCCCCAAAGTCCTTTTAGGACGATTGCCACGACGATGATGACCAGGGCAGCTACTGTTGTTGCAGGAATGAGAAATCTCCATTCTGGTAAAGGTAGGGTCTTTTTCCTCTCTGTGGAGATGGGGTGTTTTCCCCTTATTTCCATCATTACATTTCGGGTGAATTCCTGCCAGAACTCCTCTCCCTTTGGGGGGAGGGGTTGATGGGCGATTCCCCTCCATAGTTCCTCTAATATCTTCAGGGCATCTTTGCAATTAGGGCATCCGTCTAGATGTCGTTCGATCCGCCTTTTTTCTTTTGTAGGTAGTTCATCGCCGATATAATCAGGCAGCAATTTTTTTACCTTACGACACCTCATTGCTGTCCTCCTGGAGTGTTTCCTTCAATGTTATCAGTGCATGGTGAAAATTCGCCTTCACTGTCCCTATTGAGCACCCCAAAACCTCAGCTATCTCTTTATACTTCATTCCCTCTTGTACCTTCAGCGTTAGGGTAATCCGTTGTTTCTCCGGTAATTTTCTCCAGGCCCGCAACAGGAGCCTCTGTTGTTCATGTTCAATGAGCTCCCGTAAGGGATCTGAGGATGAGGGCAGGTCGATTTCATCACAACTGTCAATGTCTTTACTTTTGTGGTCACGTAGATAATTTTTACAAAGATTGATGGCGATGCGGTATAGCCATGTCTTAAAGCTCGCCCCCTGTCGGAAACCTGGCAGGCCCTGAAAGGCCTTAAGGAAGGTAGTTTGAGCTAGGTCTGCTGCCGCCTGTTCATCCCCTACGAATCGAAGGGTGAGATAATATATGGGTGTTTGATACATCCTGACTAGCTCCTCAAAGGCCCCTTCCTCTCCCCCCAGGGCCCTCTTTAGCAATCTATCTTCCCCTCCCATGGTCAACCCTAATTCTTTAGACACCGTTGAGATGAAAAGGTTTAGGCGCTAAAGGGATAATGCATGATAGTTGTTTGGAAGACAAGGGGGAGATCAGTTTCTCAAAAGATTCGATGTCTTTTAGTCTTGTTCGGGGTTGAAAATAGATCGCAGATGATTTATAATTTTCTTTCAAAAAAATAAAACATGGGTCGAAGGGGAGGACCGATGGCTGAAATTCTCTAGGATGGAAAGGAGGGGATAGGATGACGGAGAAGGATGACCTAGAGAAGATGTTGAAAAAACTTAAAAAGGATTTTCAGAAAAACATTCAGCCTGTATTAAAGAAGCACTCTTACTTTGTCAGCAAGGGGGAAAGGGCAAGGCTGAAGAGGGCTAAGGCCATCCGCAGGATGCGCAGAAGAGAACGTCAATTTTCCCGTGCCGCCTAATCCTCCTCTTTATCCACTAATTACCACTGCAGAGCTATCCGCCATCCCTCCCGCAAGGCCTTTAAATTTTCTGCAAGAGTAGGTAGACTCCCGAGGGGCCTAGTGAATAGGTCCAAGGAGATGATGGAAGGTAGATGCGCCGAGACATATCCCTAGAGGGCCAGCTGCTCCTCTTGGGGTTGCCTATTTTATGGGTCACCTCTGCCCTAAGATAAACTAAGGTATTTCCTCCTCTAGGTGGCAGAGCCTTTCTGCCATTTTCACTTGATTCATAAGGGTTTATCTGTTAAGTTATAGGCTATCTTAAAGAAGAGGGGGTAATCATGTTTGATGCAGTGGTAAGCCTCTTTTCCACCGATTTGGCCATTGATCTGGGTACGGCAAATACCTTGGTCTATGTCAAGGGGAAGGGGATAGTTTCCAACGAACCCTCAGTGGTGGCAGTATATCGGGACCCCAGGGGGAATCAGAAGATTTTGGCCGTCGGCGAGGGGGCCAAAAATATGTTGGGGAGGACCCCAGGAAATATCATCCCCATCCGTCCAATGAAGGATGGAGTCATCGCTGACTTTGAGGTAACGGAGCAAATGCTCCGTTATTTTATCATAAGGGCTCACAATCGCAGGTCTTTCGTCCGCCCCAGGGTGGTCGTCTGCGTTCCCTCTGGGATCACCCCGGTGGAGAGAAGGGCGGTGAAGGAGTCAGCGGAGTCCGCCGGAGCAAGAGAGGTCTACCTTATCGATGAACCAATGGCAGCAGCCATCGGTGCGGGACTTCCCATCACCGAGGCATCGGGCAACATGATCCTCGATATAGGAGGAGGGACAACAGAAGTAGCGGTAATCTCGTTGGGGGGGATCGTCACCAGCAACTCCATTCGAGTAGGTGGGGATAAGATGGATGAGGCCATTATCCAATATGTAAAAAGGAAGTATAATCTCTTTATTGGAGAGAGGACCGCTGAACAAGTAAAGATCAATTTGGGAAACGCCTTTCCCACCGACGAAGATGAAGGTACCATGGAGGTCAAAGGAAGGGACTTGGTTTCTGGTATTCCCAAGACCTTGGAGTTAACGGCCGGGGAGGTAAGAGAGGCGTTGACCGATCCTCTGAACAACATCGTGGATGTGGTGAGGATAACCTTGGAGAGGACTCCGCCGGAGCTGGCCTCTGATATCGTCGACAAAGGGATAGTCTTGACCGGAGGTGGGGCCTTGTTAAAGAACATAGATATTTTGCTACGAAATGTCATAAATCTTCCCATAACCATCGTAGACGATCCCCTCTCCACCGTGGTTATGGGATCGGGCAAGCTGTTGGACGATATGGATCTCCTGAGAGAAGTGGCGCTCCATTATTAAAGATGATGAGACTCAGGAGACGTCGTGGCACTTTTGTCATTATCCTTCTTATTGCAAGTGCCATCTTTCTCATCTCGCTTCAGTTTAGCGGTCGCTATAAAGGAGATTTTCTCTATAGCTTGGTAACGAAAATTATCTCTCCCTGCCAAGGTACCCTTCATTGGGCCATTACTTCGGTGGGCAATTTATTTCAAAATTATGTCTTATTAGTAGACCTCAAAGAGCAAAACCTTCGCTTGCAAGACCAATTGCGCCGCTTGCAAAAAGAGAATGAGCAGTTGAGGGAATATGCCCAAGCCGTTAAACGGCTACGACGTCTCCTCCTTTTCAAGAGGCAGGTCCCTGCGGTCATGATCCCTGCTGAAGTCATCGCCTACTCTCCTTCGGCATGGTTTAGGACTATAGTGATAAATAAGGGGCTTCGAGATGGTGTAAGAAAGGGGATGCCGGCAGTGACTTGGGAAGGGGTGGTTGGACGAGTGATAAAGGTCTCCTCCGGATCATCTACTATATTGCTTATTATCGACCGGAACTCCTCAGTGGACGCCTTGGTGCAGCGGACTAGGACGAGGGGGGTTTTGGAGGGTGAAGGTGGTCCACGTTGTCAACTGAAATATGTCCCGCGGACGGATGAGATAAGGATTGGAGATCGTATCGTTACCTCTGGTC
>QMLM01000158.1 GCA_003646745.1 Deltaproteobacteria bacterium
CAGAAGAGGTGCAAATGGTTTGTCTGGAGTCCAGGGGGGAGATGCCCGCCTTCAGCGAGGAGATCGAGGAGGCTGAGCAAGAAGGGGTAATCGTCAAGAACTCCTGGGGTCCCAAGAGGATCTTGCAGGAGGGGGAAAGGGTAAGGGGTGTCGAGCTAGTGCGCTGTAACTCTGTTTTCGACAAAGAGGGTAGGTTTAATCCATCCTTTGATGAGAGCAAGAAGATGCAACTGGAGGTGGATAATATCATCGTGGCCATCGGGGAGGAAGCAGATCCTTCTTCCCTCGGGCTTGCTGGGGGTCTCATGGCAGAGGGGGGGATGATCGTCACCGATCAAACAGGGGCAACCTCTCTTCCTGGGATATTTGCCGGAGGGGATATCGCATCTCCCATTCATAACATCGCCCAGGCCATTGGCTCAGGGAAAAGGGGAGCGGTAGCTATAGATTGCTATCTGCGAAAAAGGAACCCGGCTGATGTCATAAGCCGGATCCGGGTGGGAGGCAATGGCGCCATCTCCATGATCAAGTATCTCCACCCTGAGGCCAGGGCGAGGGCCCCCTATGTAGTGGCCTTCTCAGATCTGAATACCCAGTACTTTGAGTATTCTGATAGGGTGCGCAAGATAAGACTTTTGCCCTTCGAGAGGAGGCAGGGATTTGAGGAGGTCGCCTTTGGCATCACTGAAGAGATGGCCATGAGGGAGGCAGGGCGCTGCTTCAGCTGTGGGGTATGTAATGAATGTGGCAACTGTTATATCTTCTGTCCCGATATCTCCATCCTCAAGGGAGCAAGGGGATTGGAGCATAAGGTAAACTACGACTACTGTAAAGGGTGCGGGATTTGCTTTGTGGAATGTCCTAGATACGCCCTCTCCCTGGAGGTGGAGCAGAGATGAGAAAGGTCCTGACGGGAAACCAGGCCGTGGCCTATGGGGTTTTTCTCTCCCGAGCAGAGGTGATTTCGGCCTATCCCATTACCCCTCAGACTACCATAATGGAGAACTTGGCGGAGCTCTGGGCCGACGGAGTCCTCGAGGCCAAGTTCTTGCGCGTGGAATCGGAACACTCAGCCATGGCCAGCATCATCGGTGCGTCGATGGTAGGGGCTAGGACCTTCACTGCTACCTCCTCTCAGGGTTTGGCCCTGATGCATGAAATGCTGCACTGGGCGGCAGGGGCAAGGCTACCTATAGTGATGGTCAACGTGAACAGGGCCCTGGGGGCCCCTTGGAACATCTGGAGCGATCAAACCGACAGCCTCTCCCAGAGGGACACCGGCTGGATACAACTATATTGCGAGAACAACCAAGAGGTGCTGGATACTATCATTCAGGCCTACATGATAGCCGAGACGGTCAGCATACCGGTGATGGTGGTCCTAGATGCCTTCTTTCTCTCCCACACCTCAGAGGTGGTGGAGATACCGGAAGGAGGGGAGGTGGAGAAGTTCCTGCCCCCCTATCGACCTCGCTACAGATTGGATGTAAATGATCCCCACTCCTTTAACCTAATGGTATCTCCCGATTACTACCAGGAGTTTCGCTACAAGATACAGATGGCCATGGAGGAGGCCAAAGTGGTGGCAGAAGAGGTTGACGGGCGTTTCGCCAAGGTCTTTAGCAGGGGATATGGTCTTGTAGAAGATTATCTATGCGATGAGGCAGAGCTGATTTTAGTGACCACAGGGACGGTGACCAGCACTTCACGGCAGGTCATCTCTCAGCTTAGGCAGAAGGGGCAAAGGGTGGGCCTTCTAAAGATCAAGATGTTCAGACCGTTTCCTGTGCAGGAGGTGAGGGCACACCTGAAGGGGGTGCAGAAGGTGGCCGTGATCGACAGGAACATCTCTTTTGGTTGTGGAGGGATATTCGCCCAGGAGATCAAGGCCGCCCTCTGTGACCAAGGGGAGAGGCCTCAGGTCTTCAGTTTTGTAACCGGCCTAGGGGGTAGAGATATAACTCCTTCTGTGATCTCCGAGGTCATAGAGTACACCCGTCGAAACGACAGGCCCGAGAAGGAAGTGATTTGGGTGGGGATGCGGGGGTAGGGAGGAAGACACGTTGAGGATAGAGATCCCGCAAGAGGAATTTATGATCTCAGGGCATTTGGCCTGCCCGGGATGTGGGGCGGCCCTGAGCATGCGTTTTGCCCTTAAGGCCTTGGGAAAAAAGACCATTGTGGTGATCCCGGCCAGCTGCTGGACTATCATCGCCGGTCCCTTTCCTTACTCTTCCCTCAAGGTGCCCATCGTTCATTGCGCCTTCGAGACAGGTGGGGCAACGGGGGCGGGGATAAAGGCTGCGCTGCAGGCGCGAGGGGATGTAGAGACCACGGTCATGGTATGGGCAGGGGATGGAGGTACCTTCGATATTGGGCTTCAATCCCTCTCCGGGGCAGCCGAGCGCAATGATGACTTCATCTACGTGTGCTATGATAACGAGGCCTACATGAACACAGGGATCCAGCGTAGCTCCGCCACCCCCTATCTCTCATGGACTACCACTTCCCCCGCTAACCAACCCAAGGAGAACCCCAAAAAGGACATCATGGAGATCATGGCCGCCCACCGGGTCCCATATGCCGCTAGTGCCACTATCGCCTATCCCCAGGACTTTGTGCGCAAGCTTCAGAAGGCTAAGGAGATCAGGGGCTTCAAATTTATCCATCTCCTTTCCCCCTGTCCCCCTGGCTGGAGGATCGATCCCGAACTCTCCATTAAGATATCCCGTCTAGCTGTGCAGAGCAAGGTCTTCCCCCTGTATGAGGTCGAGGGAGGGGAAAGATATACCATTAACCTCCAGCCCAAGGGGATCTTGGTAAATGAGTACATCAGGCTGCAAGGGCGCTTTAGCCATCTGAGTGAGGAGGAAATTGAGATGATCCAGGAAAATGTGGACAGGGGATGGGAGAGACTGATAAAGAAGGCGAGCGGCTGGTAAGACTCCTCCTTTGTGTGAATTTCGTCTTTAAACTGCTATCTTCGAAAACCGTTTATAGGGGGGATGCTCCTTAAAAAGGAAGGAGAATCCCCCCTCATTATTATTATAGGTTACTCCTCAGCGGCCTTGGGGACTCCCATATACTTTTTAAGGGCGATGATCGCCTCTATGATCATCCATATCTCAAGACCAAATACAATCACCCCGACGACGAATAACAAGGTATTGTGGGTCTTGGCGAACTTCTCGATGTTGAGGACCATCGCCCAACCGGTCATAAAGAGCATAAAGATCATAGGCAGCCCAGAAAACCATATCGGTTTTTTCAACCTTGCAAGATAAACAGTGGCAACCAGCAGGGCAAGACCGGCAAGGAGCTGGTTCACGGTACCAAATAACGGCCAGAGGATGAGGGCCCCTTTTCCTCCCTTCTGAGCGAAGGCGAGCAGAAAGGCTGAGAAGACCGCGATGAAGGTGGCGATCCAACGATTGGAGAGGGCAGGTACCTTTATATCCTTACAGAACTCTCCTATAACATATCTCTGGATACGGGTGGCTGTATCGAGGGTCGTGCCTGCAAAGGATACCAGAAAGACCGCCATGATGGTGGTCCCGATCACGAGGGGGATCCCATAAGAGTTCATGAGATTGGCAGAGCCTACGATCACGGCATTCAATTTGGATCCCAATCCGGCTGCAGCTTGCCAGCTTGAATAGTGGGCGTTCCATGCAGCGACCCCCGTCAGGATTTCCCCTCCCTTGGTCTTATAAGCTATTCCGATGGCGGCGGCAGTGGCCACTATCACCAACACGGACAGTGACCCCTCCATCAGCATCCCCCCGTAGCCGACAAAGGGGGCATGAGTCTCATTATCAATCTGTTTGGATGAGGTACCAGAGCTCACCAGGGAGTGGAAGCCGGAGATGGCGCCACAGGCAATGACCACGAAGATGAAGGGCCACAAAGGTGGGGCACCCGCAGCATGAACGTTGACGGCAGGAGCGACCACAGCCGGATGGGCGACGATGGTACCAATAAAGAGTAGGGTCATAGCGATTATCAGCTCGTGGGCGTTTATGTAATCACGAGGCTGCAAGAGGGTCCAAACGGGAAGGGTTGAGGCGAAGTAGGAGTACACAAGCAGGATCAAAAGCCATATAACGACAGGTGTGTAGCCCCAAAGCCCTGGCATCTTCAAGGGCCAGTAGGCGCCGATTATCACCGTGATATACATCATGATTACAGCAGCAATCGCCGTCAAAGTAAGGCTTGCTTCCTTTTTGTAGATCATGTAACCCATCCAGATGGCTATAGGGATCTCCATCCAGACAGGAAAGACCGACTGGGGGTACAACTTGAACAGGATCCCCATAATCAGGGCAAAGATGGCGATTACGATCCAGAGTTCAAAGAAGATGATCAGATGAAAGAGAGTTCTCGTCCTCGGGTTTACTAGCCCCCCTGTTAGCTCCCCTATGGATACCCCCTTGTTCCTCATCGAAATAATAAGGG
>QMLM01000159.1 GCA_003646745.1 Deltaproteobacteria bacterium
GGATTTTGGAGTGAAGGGAGAAACGGACCCCTCTTGGCTTTCTGCGGGTGATAGATTTTATGACAAAAAGGTGACGCAGGGTACGGGAAACATCGCCAAAGGCCCAGCCATGACCCGAGAGGAGGCGCAGGAGGCCATTATAAAGGGATTAGAAGTCTTTGAACAGGAGAGAAAAAGGGGGATCGACATGATCGGCACAGGGGATATGGGCATAGCAAATACCACCCCCTCCGCCGCTGTGATCTGCGCCCTTACAGGGCTTCGGCCGGATGAGATCGCGGGAAGGGGGACAGGATTGGACGATGAGGGGTTGAGAAAGAAGATCGAGGTGATAAGAAAGGTACTTGATATAAACCGTCCTGACCCCTCTGATCCCCTGGGGGTGCTTGCCAAGGTAGGTGGGTTTGAGATAGGTGGTATATGCGGCTGGATCCTGGGAGGCGCCACGGAAAGAGTCCCCGTGGTTGTTGATGGCTTTATCTCCACAGCAGCGGCCTTGCTCGCCGTCTCTTTAGAGCCGAAGGTAAAAGATTATCTCTTTGCCGGCCATCTCTCAGATGAGAAGGGACACAGAAAAACCCTCCAATACCTAGGGTTAAAACCCCTGCTGGATCTGAACATGAGGCTTGGCGAGGGGACAGGCGCAGCCCTTGCCTTCCACATCGTGGAGGCTGGGGTAAAGATCCTAGCCCAGATGGCAACCTTTGAAGGGGCCGGTGTGAGCAGAGAATCAACGCGTTAGCTTGGTGTCTTTTACCCATAAGAGGGAGTTGAAGGAGCTGTGTGCAACTCTACCTCAGAGGATATATTCTGGTAAGCATGACGTAGCCTTTGGGCGATAATCCCTGCCAGGTGTCTCATCATAAGCAGCCCGTCCGATGGATACTTTCTAAGTATTTCTTCTATAGCGTCTTTTGCCACCTTTATCACTTTTGAGTCCGTCATACATTTCGCCGAGGCCGTATAGATATAGGGCTCAATCAGTGAAGACCAGCCGAACACATCCCCAGATTTGTTGATAACGAAATGAAGACCTCCTCGTTCGCCCACAAAAATATCGATACTGCCCTCCTCAAGGACGTAGAGATAATGGGCTTTTTGTCCGCTTTCGAACAGTATCATACCGGCTTTATATATCTCCTCAACGGCAGCAGATGCGATCTCGCTGACGACCTTTTGGCTTACTTCTTTAAAGAGATCTACCTCTTTGATGATCATATCCTTTTTCCCCCTCTCTTTGTCTCTAAAACAAAGTATAGATTGTTTTTATCCACTGTCAATCAAATATCAGGAGGCACTATCCATATACTTTACTTTTTATTGCCCCTTTGAAAGTAAAATGATACTATTTTTGAGAAAGAGGGATCAGCCCCTGACTTTTGACAAATTAAGTTCATGGCCTAACAGACCCTTGCGGCGGACGGCTTAACACCCGCCCTGAGTTCCAGCGTTAGATGCGTCTAGTTTTTAGTTAGTTTGATACTTATAAAATGATACTGAAGAGTGAATATAATAAAGTTCAACCTTACACTACCAAAGATGGCTTCTATAAAGCCTAAGAAAATACCAATTCAAAATCTGCCCAGGAGAAGAGGGGCAAAGGGGATTATCCCCAAAAATATAAGGCTTGTTCCATACATCAGCCTTATCGCCCTCAATATATCTGTTGGATCCTTATCCTTAAGCCCTTTTCCGATCACAGGCATATCTACCCTTTGGCCCTGATAGAAGTTTGTCCCCCCGAGGGTGACCCCCAAGGCACCTGAGAAGGCCGCCTCTGGTATGCCGGAATTGGGGCTTAATGTCTTACCCCTATCCCTCCACATGATCTTTAGGCTATCCCTCGCCCTCATTCGCAAAAGGAGGGCTGCTAGGGGAATGATGGCACCTGCGATCCGCGCAGGGATAAAATTCATCAGGTCATCCATCTTGGCAGAAAACCAGCCAAACTCCTTGTACCTTTCGTTATTATGGCCCACCATAGAGTCGAGGGTGCTTACCGCCCTAAATGCCATGACCAGGGGTGCCCCTCCCAGAAAGGCATAGAAGAGGGGGGAGATGATCCCATCCACGGTATTTTCTGCCACGCTCTCCACCGCCGCCCTGACGATCTCAGAGGGGGGGAGGTCTTCCGTATCCCGCCCCACTATTCGAGACAGAAGCCTCCTGGCCCCGGGTATATCGTCCCTCGCCAAGGCCTCGTAGACGTCTTTGGCCTCCCTGTCGAGATCCCTCGTGGCGATAGCGGTGTAGATGAAGAGACAGCTCACCCCCATCCCCAGCAAGGGGTGGAGAATGCTCCCGAATTTGACCAACATCCAAGTGACGATAAAACTCCCCCCTACCACAGTGGTCCACAAAACTACACCGGCTATGTACAACAGGTTGGAGAATTGTCTGCGGAGCCCTTTCTCCAGTTTTACTGTCGCGTAACCGATGATCCGCACTGGATGGGGACAGTCTCTGGGATCACCGAGGATGAGATCCAGAAAAAAGGCAACGAGGATCAAAAGTTCGCTACCCATAATGGGGTAAATTTCTTACTCTTCTCCTGGAACGGGAAAGATGATAGGTCTATCCTTTACAGGGACTTCCATAACCATTACCGCTGTCCGGTATACCTCCTCTATCACCCCTTCTGTCAGTACCCCTTTTGGGGGGCCGATCCTGTGGAGACGACCCTCATGGAGGAGGATGAGCCTTTCACAATAGAGGCCGGCGAGGTTGAGGTCGTGTAGGACCGTCATTATGGTGAGAGAGTTCTCCCTGTTCAACCTCCTCAAGAGGTCCATGATTTGGACCTGATGACCTATGTCTAGATGGGCCGTGGGTTCATCCAAAAGCAACAACTCTGGTTCCTGGGCGAGGGCCCGGGCCAAATATGCAAGCTGCCTTTCACCACCGCTCAACTCCCCCATCCCCCTCCCCCTCAGATGAGCTATCTCTGTCAAGGCCATAACCCTTTTTGCTATCTCTTCATCCCTCCTGGTCTCCAAGAACTGAAGCCTGCCCCAATGAGGTACCCTCCCCAAAAGGACAAACTCCTCTACGGAGAAAGGTGGCGTCGTCTCCGGCGATTGAGTCACCACGGCCACCTTTGTTGCTAACTCCTTGCGTCCCATTTCCCCTATGGCCTTCCCCTCCAGGAGAACAACTCCTTTTTGGAGTGGGAGAAGGCCGCTTATCGCCCTTATGAGGGTGGTCTTGCCTGAGCCGTTGGGGCCAATTACCCCCACAAAATCCCCTTTGCTCACCGCAAAGCCCACCTCTTGCAGAACAGCTCTGTTCCTATAACCACACCAAAGACCATCAATCTCTAATATCGTCTCATCCATCAAAAGGAAACTCCCTTTCTGCTCAAGGCATAGATAAAGACACTTCCCCCTACAAGACCAGTTATTACCCCTACCGGCAATTCCATGGGTGCGATAGCCACCCTTGCCACGGTGTCGCACAAAACGAGGAAAATGGCTCCGGAAAGATATGATGCTACAAGGAGTATCCGGTGGTCACCCCCCACGAGCAGACGCACCAGATGGGGGACCACCAGTCCCACAAACCCTATAATCCCCGTCACCGAGACACAGCAGCCTGTAAGTAATGAGGCAAGAAGAAAGAGGATCTTCTTCACCCTCTCCACCTCCACCCCTAGGTGGAAGGCCTCCTCCTCCCCTAGAGAGAGGGCGTTGAGGTCTACCGCAAAGATTAAAGAGATAAATATTCCCCCGAGAGAGATAAATATGATGGTCTTTATGAGGGAGTAGTTAGGTTCCTCTAAAGACCCCATTATCCAAAAGATGATCCCATGAAGGTCCTCCCCCTTAGTTAAGGCCATAATGAGCATTATCAAGGATGAAGCAATGAAACTCACCATTACCCCTATGAGCAAAAGGCGAGATAGTCTCATAACCCTTCCCCTAGTGCTGAGGATATAGACCACAGAAATGACACCTATCGCCCCCAGAAAGCCGCTTAAGGGCAGAGAAAAAAGGCCCAACTTATGGGAACCACCTGAGACTATATTTAGGCTTACCCCCAATGCCGCCCCCCCCGATATACCCAGCGTATAGGGCTCCACCAGCGGGTTGCGAAACATCCCCTGCAGGATTACCCCAGCTATGGCCAGGGCCCCGCCGACCGCCGCACCGAGCAACACCCGCGGAAGCCGCACCTGAAGTAAGATGGTGTGCTCCGGTGTACCCTTCCCGTGGAACAACAACAGGGGGATCTCCCTCCAGGGCAAGGCCACAGCCCCCACCCCCAAGGAGAAGAGGGCCACCACGAGCAGGAGGACCGAGAGGAAGGCCACCCATCCGATCCACAGGGGGAGCTTATCCCTGGCCATGGAGCAACCTCACCAACAAGCCCACGACATCGACGAAGCTCAGGGGGGTGGGGCTACAGAACAGATAGGAATCCACGATGTA
>QMLM01000160.1 GCA_003646745.1 Deltaproteobacteria bacterium
ATAACGCCACTGCTTATGGGGGCCACAATGTACATACAACAAAAGATGAGCACAGTGGCTACAGACCCTGCCCAGTCTAAGATGATGTCCCTCATGCCCATATTTTTTACCTTCATCTTTCTCAACTTCCCCTCTGGACTTGTTTTGTATTGGCTGGTGACCAACATCCTCGCTATAGGACACCAATTTTATATAAACAGGAAGAAATAAGGAGGCAGCAAAATGCTGGTGGAGAAAGAGGCGCGCAGCGTCGAGGAGGCTATAGAGGAGATATGCAATGAGTTGGGTAAAAGACGGGAAGAATTAGAATTTGAGGTCGTTGAGGAAAAGCCCCGGGGGATCCTCGGCTTTATGGGGAATAAAAAGGTTAAGGTAAGGGCGAAACCAAAAGACCAGCAGCAGGAGGACGAGGGTCTCAACTATGCGAAGATGGTCTTAGAAAGGATCATTTTGGGCATCGACGTCCCTGCTAAGGTGGAGGGGAAGGCACAAGAGGGCAAAATTTACCTGAATATCAAAGGTGATGGAAGCGGACTCTTGATAGGGCGACATGGCCAGACCCTCGACGCCATCCAATATATGGTCGGCAGGATTGTGGGGAAACGAATGGGTGAGAAAAGGAGGGTGACAGTAGATACGGAGGGATATCGGGAAAGGAGGAAATCGGCCCTAGAACGTCTTGCACGGCGCATGGGAGATAAAGCAAAAAGCACGGGGAAAGTGATTAACCTCCAGCCCATGAACCCCAGAGATAGGAGGGTAGTGCACCTCACCCTGAAAGATGATCGGGAGGTAGAGACAAGAAGCGAAGGAGAAGGGGAGCTAAAGATTATAAAGATAATCCCCCGGACAAAAGGGTGATGTTTCACGTGAAACATTGATCTTGTTGGTGTGGGCATCTAAATCCTTCAATAGATGATTGTCTAGGGACTTCAACTGTATCAAGAGGATCTGATCTGTTTAAAATCCGAAAATTATAGCTTTTAAAAAGGGTGGGAGAGGTGTTTCAGCGAGATGAAAATGACACCATTGCCGCCATAGCCACCCCTTATGGAGACAGTGGCATTGGTATTGTGCGGATAAGTGGCCCAGAGGCGAAGAGGATTGCAAAGAAGATCTTCCGGCCGAAAAGGGGTCCCGCAGTCCTAAAATCCCACCAAATTCGCTATGGGGAGATTGTGGATCCCAAGGAGGGGAGGACTGTAGACGAAGTTCTCCTTACCTTTATGGCTGCCCCAAAGACATATACTAGAGAAGATGTGGTGGAGATAAACTGCCATGGGGGTTTTTTCCTCCTTCAGAAGGTCTTGGAGGTAGTCTTACGGGAGGGGGCCAGAGAAGCCCTTCCAGGGGAGTTTACCAAAAGGGCCTTTCTAGCGGGGAGGATAGACCTTGCCCAGGCCGAGGCTGTCTTGGACATTATCCAGGCCAGGACGGAGGAGGGGTTACGCTTGGCCAGGGAGCAGCTTCGGGGGAGGCTTTCACAGGTGGTACAGGAGTTAAGGGAGGAGCTCTTGGAGGTACTTGTCCCCCTTGAGGCATATATAGATTTTCCTGAGGAAGATATTGATCCTCCCCCTATGGAATGGGTGAAGGAAAGGCTTGGGCACATTTTAGCCAAGGTAGGGGGATTGATAGAGGCGTATGAAGAGGGGGAGATATATCGAGACGGGGTAAAGGTGGCAATAGTGGGAAAGGCCAATGTGGGAAAGTCATCTCTGTTGAACCAGCTGCTGGAGAGAAAGCGGGCCATTGTTACTGCGATCCCTGGTACCACTACCGATGTCCTTGAGGAGGTGGTGAATATATCGGGTGTCCTTATCAGGCTTATGGACATGGCCGGGTTGAGGGAGCCAAGAGATGAAGTGGAACAGGAGGGGGTGAGGCTCGCCAAGGAGAAATTGACTGAGGCCCATTTGGTCCTCCTTATGGTGGATGGCAGCAGCCCCTTAGATGATGCCGACCGAGAGATCTTCGAGGAGGTGAAGGGGAAGGAGGTCATCGTTGCCCTCAACAAGATAGATCTTCCTGCTCGGCTTTCCGAGCAGGAGCTAAGGATGGAAGTGGGAATGAGGGATATTTATCCCATTTCCGCCCTAAGGGGAGATGGGGTTGAGAGGTTAAAGAAAGGAATAGTGGACGCCATTGTCAAGGGGAGGGTGAAGAGGGGGACAGGAGATTTGGTTCCCGTAAACCTGCGCCACAAAAGGGTCTTAGAGCGAGTGAAGGAATCACTAGAGGAGATTTCGGAGGGGTTAGGGAGGGGAATACCATGGGATCTTACTGCCGTTGAAGTTAGGGGGGTCCTCGATATACTAGGTGAGATAGTGGGAGAGACGACCCCAGAGGAGGTTTTGGAGGCAATTTTTTCCCGGTTTTGTATCGGAAAATAATTTTTATCCTCCAAGGACAGCCTCTAGGTTTTTGTCGCCAGCTCATAAGACGCCTTCCAATTTTTTGCCGTCATACAAAACCCTCTTGACAATGGGGAACGGTTAATATAAATTCATGTGAAGTTTGGCACTTATTAAACAAGGGGGGTGGGAGAAGATTAGCAAAGGGGCTTTAAGTTTTTAAGGATACAAATAACGGAGAATGGGGTATTTGAGTAAGTCCAAAAAAAATTAAAGGAGGTTGAGAAATGCCATACGATCCTACAAAATTGGCCGATTGGCAAATTGCAGCAGAGGCAGAGAAGAATATGCCAACTCCTGAACAGTGGCGAGATCGCTTGGGGCTGGAGAAGGACGAGGTTATTTCCTTTGGCAGGATTTGCAAGCTTGACTTTTTGAAAATTATTGAGCGATTGAAGGACAGGTCTGATGGTAAGTACATTGAGGTCACGGCTATTACCCCTACACCTCTGGGTGAGGGAAAGACCACTACTACCATGGGTCTTCTGGAGGGTATGGGGAAGAGGGGCAAAAATGTAGGGGGGGCCATTCGACAGCCCTCTGGTGGTCCTACCATGAACATTAAAGGGACCGCTGCAGGTGGAGGGAATGCATTGCTCATCCCCATGACAGAGTTTTCCATGGGGTTGACTGGTGACATCAACGATATTACCAATGCCCATAACCTGGCCATGGTGGCGCTCACCGCTCGAATGCAGCATGAGTTTAACTATGACGATGCTGAGTTGGCCAAACGAAATCTGCGGCGCATCGATATTGACCCCCGCAGGGTAGAGATGAGGTGGGCGATAGACTTCTGTGCCCAGGCGCTGAGAAGGATTATCATTGGTTTGGGGGGCAGAATGGATGGTTTTATGATGGAGTCTGGTTTCCAGATCACGGTAAGCTCAGAGCTTATGGCCATCCTGTCTATTGTGAGGGATTTGAAGGATCTAAGGGAGCGGCTTGGTAAGATCACCGTGGCTTATGACAAAAAGGGCAATCCTGTCACCACAGAGGACTTGGAGGTGGCAGGTGCCATGTGTGCCTGGATGCGCAACACCATCAACCCCACTTTAGGCTGCACCGTTGAATATCAACCGTGCATGATACATGCTGGTCCTTTTGCTAACATCGCTGTGGGCCAGTCCTCCATTATCGCTGACCGTGTCGGGCTGAAGATGTTCGACTATCACGTAACGGAAAGCGGTTTTGGGGCGGATATAGGCTTTGAAAAGTTCTGGAACGTCAAGTGTCGTCTAAGCGGCCTGCACCCCAACGTCTCGGTGATCACCGCTACCATTCGAGCCCTGAAGATGCATGGAGGTGGTCCCCGAGTAGCCCCCGGCCGTCCTCTTCCGGAAGAATATTCCAAGGAGAATCTGGAACTGTTGGAGAAGGGGATCGTCAATCTTCTTCATCACATCAACATCGTGAAGAAGTCTGGGATCAAACCTGTGGTGTGCATCAACGCCTTCCATACCGACACCAAGGATGAAATCGCCTTGGTCAGGCGATATGCCGAGGAGGCCGGGGCCCGCTGCGCGGTCAGCGAACATTGGCTTAAGGGGGGCGATGGAGCCTTGGAGCTGACCGATGCAGTTATAGATGCCTGTGAGGAGAAGGTGGAGTTCAACTATCTCTATCCATTAGAGATGCCGCTGCGCGAGCGGGTTGAGGTGATCGCGAAGGAGGTATATGGAGCAGACGGTGTGGTTTGGACCCCTGAGGCCGAGCAGAAGGCCAAGCGCTTTGAGGATGATCCCTCTTTCAGGGACTATTACACCATGATGGTGAAAACGCATCTGAGCCTTACCCACGATCCAAATATAAAGGGTGTCCCCAAGGGTTGGCTTCTTCCGGTCCGAGATATTCTGCTGTTCTCTGGGGCTAAATTCCTCTGCCCCATGACCGGGACCATCAGCCTGATGCCGGGTACCTCCTCTGATCCTGCCTTCCGCAGGGTTGATGTGGATGTCAACACGGGCGCAGTACAGGGGCTCTTTTGAACAGAGAG
>QMLM01000161.1 GCA_003646745.1 Deltaproteobacteria bacterium
ATCGAAATCCGCCTGGGTGATCACTGATCCGTTAACCACCGCAACCCTGCCCTCAGAAGGTTGTTTTTCTGCTGCTAATGCTGGGAAAGTAACCGCAGCCAGAACCAAAATTGCTGCTGCTACCCAAAACCATTTGTTGTGTCTAATCTTCATCCGATTATCTCCTTTCTGGTAACCTTTGATCTCTCCATCTGCTTGATAACACTCTTGCTGCGTGCAACCGGCGCTCGCCGCTTCAGAAGAACTCGCCAGCGCTTCGGCCAAGGAGTAAGCAAGGCTCTAGGGCCTATTTTCTGAACAGAGCAAACAAAAGTGTTAACAAGATGCTGATTATGATGCAGGTGGTAATAGGAAAATAAAAGCTAAATTTGTCGCGTCGTATATAGATATCCCCTGGGAGTCTCCCGATCCAAGGTATCTTTTCGCCCAGCATCAATAATAGTCCTATTCCTACCATTAATACACCAAACATGATAAGAATTCTTCCCAGGCCTCCCCAGGGAGACATCCTCTCACCTCCTTTTCCCTAGATATCTCTCCTTTTCACTATAGATACAACCACAATATTGCTGGCGGTAAAGCCCCAGGGCCTTGGAGACTTCAATACCTTCTCGCCAGCCATCCCTGAAGTCCCTGTAAAGGAACTCCACCCCGTATCTTTTCGCCAGGGTTTTGCCGATCTCTTGGATGAGCTGATGGTTCTGGTGCTTACTATAAAGGAGGGTGGATGTAAATGTGTCGAATTTCCCCCTTGCAGCCACCTGGGCTGTCGCTTCAAGCCGAAGGTGGTAACAAAACCTGCACCTCTCCCCCTCCCGGAATACTACACCCCGAAGAAACCCTTCTAGGTCGTATTCGTCTCGGTAGATCATCTTTAGCCCAACTTTTTTCGTATACTCTCTGACAGTATCCAGCCTCCGTCTATATTCCTGATAGGGGTGGATATTGGGGTTATAGAAAAACCCCATCACCTCCACCCCCTCTTCCCTTAACACCTTCAGGGGGTAGATAAGGCAGTTGGCGCAGCAGACATGGATCATCGTCCTCAATCTTTTCTGCGCTCCTTCAGGGCCGCATGGGCGGCAGCCAAACGGGCAATGGCGACTCTATAAGGCGAACAGCTCACGTAATCGAGTCCCACCTGATGGCAGAACTCGATGGAGCTAGGTTCCCCCCCATGTTCGCCACAGATACCTATCTTGAGCTCAGGTCTGCTCATTCGCCCTTTCTTTACACTGATCTCCATTAACTGTCCTACCCCCGCACGGTCAAGCTTCTCGAAGGGGTCAAATTCCCAAATCCCTGCCTCCAGGTAGGGGCGCAGAAATTTGCCCGCATCGTCCCGACTTATCCCGAAAGTGGTTTGGGTAAGGTCATTGGTCCCAAAGGAAAAGAACTCGGCTTCCCGGGCTACCTGGTCGGCGGTCAGGGCGCCGCGAGGGATCTCAATCATAGTCCCCACCTTGTACTCCACCTCCATTCCATAGCGGGAAAAGACCTCATGGGCCACCTCTTCCACCACCCGCCTCTGGTTCCTCAACTCCTTTACATCCCCTACCAATGGGATCATTACCTCCGGATAAACCTTAATCCCCTCCCTTGCCACCTCGCAGGCTGCCTCGAAGATGGCCCTGGCCTGCATGGCGGTGATCTCAGGATAGACGATCCCTAAACGACAACCCCGATGCCCTAACATGGGGTTGGCCTCATGCAGGGCCTCTACCTTGGCCCTCAGCTGCTGCTCAGAGACCCCTATTTTGCGGGCTAGCTCCTCGATCTCATGTGGTGTATTGGGAAGAAATTCATGTAGAGGGGGGTCTAGGGTTCGAATGGTGACAGGTTTCCCATCCATTACCCTAAATATCCCTTTGAAGTCCTCTTTCTGCATGGGCAGAAGCTTGACCAGTGCCTCTTCCCTTCCAGCCCTATCCTCGGCCAAGATCATCTCCCTGACGGCATCGATCCGATCCCCTTCAAAAAACATATGTTCAGTACGGCATAAACCGATCCCCTCGGCACCGAAGGCAAGGGCGATATTGGCCTGATCGGGCTTGTCTGCATTGGTGTAGACCTCCAATCTTCTGGCCTCATCGGCCCAGGACATAAGCTCTGCATAGTAGCCGTAGATCTGAGATTCCTCTGGCCGCATGCTTCGCTCAATGAGCACCTGCAGGATTTCTGAGGGCCTGGTAGGAATCCTGCCCATGATCACCTCCCCGGTGGCCCCATCTATGGAGAGGTAATCTCCCTCCTTAATGGTGTGGCCGTTGACCTCCATCTGGCGCTTCTTGTAATCGATCTCCAAGGCACCGCAGCCCACCACACAGACCTTGCCCATCTGCCTTGCGACCAAGGCCGCATGCGAGGTCATCCCCCCACGGGCGGTGAGGATTCCTTGGGCGGCGTTCATCCCGCGAATGTCCTCCGGAGAGGTCTCTATCCTCACTAGCAGAACCTCCTCCCCCCTAGCAGCCCACTGCTCGGCATCGGGGGCGTTGAAGACTACCCTACCCGTTGCTGCCCCCGGACCGGCATTCAGCCCATGGGCAATAAGGCGCCCCTCGGCGATGGCCTGCCTCTTTTGTTGAGGGTCAAAGATCGGACGTAAGACCTGATTTAGCTGGTCAGGTTCCACCCGCAGGATGGCCTCTTCCTTGGTGATCAAGCCCTCCCTCACCATATCCACGGCCATCCTCAAGGCAGCCAACCCGGTACGCTTCCCAACCCTGGTCTGAAGCATCCATAGCTTTCCCTGCTGGATGGTAAACTCGATATCCTGCATATCACGGTAGTGGCGATCGAGCTTTTTGCGGATCTCCTCCAGTTGCTGGTAGACCTCAGGCAACTCCTCTTCCAGGGAAAGAACGTCCTTATCTCCTTTCTGTCGCTTGTTAATGGGTTGAGGGGTGCGGATCCCGGCCACCACGTCCTCTCCCTGGGCATTCATCAAATACTCTCCGTAAAATACATCCTCTCCGGTTGCCGGATCCCTGGTAAAGGCCACCCCCGTGCCCGATGTCTTCCCCATATTGCCGAAGACCATGGCCTGGACGTTGACGGCAGTACCCAAGTCATCGGGGATGCCGTTGAGCTGCCGATAGGCGATGGCCCGAGGGTTGTTCCATGAACGAAACACCGCTCCAATGGCTCCCCATAGCTGTTCTTTGGGGTCTTGCGGGAAATCAACCCCCAACCTCTTTTTGATCTCCTCCTTATACTCCTGTACCAGCTCCTGCAGATCCTGGGCGCTCAGCTCATGATCGTATTGGACCCCTCTGGCCCTCTTTTTGGCGTCCATAATCACCTCAAAGGGGTCTAGCTCGTCCTTTTCCCGGGGTTTAAGTCCCAGGACCACATCGCCATACATGGCTACAAACCGACGATAGCAATCATAGGCAAATCTCGCATCTGCGGTGCGCCGCGCCAACCCTTGAACCGTCTCGTCATTGAGACCAAGGTTCAAAATGGTGTCCATCATCCCAGGCATGCTGATGGCAGCTCCAGATCGCACTGATACCAACAGCGGATTCTCAGAATCCCCGAACCTGGCGCCCATGACCTTTTCCATCCGGGAAAGAGCCGCTTCTACCTCCTGTCTCAATTCAGGGGGATATGCCCCGTCATGCTCGTAGTAATAACGGCAGACCTCTGTGGAAATAGTGAAACCAGCAGGAACAGGGATACCAAGATTGGTCATCTCCGCCAGATTGGCCCCCTTTCCCCCTAATAAGGCCTTCATCTGGGCGTTTCCATCCGCCTTTCCCTCACCGAAGAAATAGACGTATTTGGGCATTTCACCCTCCTAATTTTATGTAGGATAAAATCCTGCTTTTTTAAGTAAACTTATGCCGTCACATATTATCGCTGAGACCACCTCCCCCCACCCGGGAAAAATCGGCTAGCTGGGAGAACAGCCCGGAGATTTCACCTAGGAGGGCCAAACGGTTGGTCCTTAATTTCTCGTCCTCGACCATCACTAACACATGGTCGAAGAACTCATCTACAGAGGTGCGAAGTCCGGCCAATTCCACGAGGGCCCCCTCATAATCACCTGCGTCAATCAACTCAGAGACCTTCCCCTTGATCTCCTCATATCTGTTATGAAGATTTTCCTCTTGGGGGGTGTCGAATAGAGAAGGATCGACCTTTTTCGTGTGATCCACCCCCCTCAATATGTTGACTACCCTCTTGAAGGCCACGGCCAAGGGTTCAAACTCGCTTCTGCCTCTAAATCTGGTCAAGGCCTCCACCCGGGTGCGGGCATCCACCAGATCGTCCATCTGGACAGACAGCACGGCCTCTACCAAATCAGCGGAATACCCCTGAGAGACCAAAAGGTTGAGGAATCTCCCCCTAAAGAAGGCAAACACTTCGCTTCGGATCTCCTCGGGGGGACGTTCTATCTTCGAC
>QMLM01000162.1 GCA_003646745.1 Deltaproteobacteria bacterium
ATGTATTTGCGATGACAAAGGCAGTTGACGATTTCGGCTGGTACGAATAGGAATCTCTTGTTATTAGAGAGAATCGCACCTTGAGAATGCGACAGGACAAGATGACCAACAAAGAAAGGATAGAGGCGCTATTGAAGGGACAGCCAATAGATAGGGTGCCCTTTTATCCCTTTGTCTTGGGGTTCTGCGCTCGGAAAGTCGGTTACCCTATTGCCAGCATATATAGTGACGCCAAAAGGAGTTTTGAGGCACAACTGTGGACCATGAAACAATATGGTTTCGATTGGGGACCAATCTATGGCTACGCTTCCTATGGGACATGGGAATTCGGTGGTGAGGTGAAGATGCCAACGGGCGGATACGAACAAGCTCCATCCCATAAGATATTTCCTGTACAATCAGAGGAGGATCTTTTTAGACTTCAATTACCCGATGTAAGAAATGCAGGTTGCATCCCTATAGCGATGGAATTTTCTCAGTTACAAGACGAATTTGATATCCCTATTTCTGTTGTTTTGGGGGGCAACTTTACCATTGCCGGAAATATCTGCCCCGTAGAAAGACTTTGTCGGTGGATGCTGAAGAAACCTGAGTTAGCTCATCGTGTTCTTCGATTGGCCACGGACCACATTGTAGATGTCGTGCGCTATTGGGGGGATACTTTCGGCGCTGGGCGTACTATCCCTAAAATCTGGGAGCCCCTGGCAACAAATCATATTATCTCGCCGAAGCAGTTTGAGCAGTTTGTACTTCCTTACTTGCGAGAGTCTAGTGAACGAATATTGGCCATGGGTGTAAGACACATACTTTATCATATTTGTGGTGAACAAAATGCAAATTTGCCCTATTGGGCTCAAGTTCCCATGGGGGATCCGGGGCTATGCAGCTTTGGCCAAGAGGTGGATATTGATACAGCTATAAAGTACTTTGGTGATACCTGTATTATCATTGGAAACATCGATCCAAAGGTCATTCAAAATGGGGCGCCTGATCAGATCTATCAGCTCTGTAAAGAAACGATAGAAAAGGGGAAACGTGCTCCCCGGGGCTATATGCTTTGCTCAGGGTGTGAGATTCCTCCTGAGACGCCGCCTTGTAACGTTTATATGATGAGAGAGGCAATTAATGACTGGGGCTGGTACGATTAGCTAAGAGACGTGGTTCAATTTCTTTATTGTTTCCCCATAATTTAGAAAAAGCTACAATGCGCTGGTGCCTATGAGGAGATGATGAGTGACAAGGGTTGTAGTTGACGCCGGTATTTGTGGCTTTACCGCCGTGATAGAAGTTCACAGGGTGGATGCCAAAACGGTTCGCATTGTGATTGCCAGCGATTGTGAGATGATCAGTAAATGGGCCGAGCAACTTAGCCCTCTGGATTGGCCAAGCAGCTTAGGACATCCAGAGGATTCTTTTGTCATTAAGTCTGGTCTCCATCACATCGGGCATGTGGCATGTCCAATTCCCATAGCCGTCCTAAAGGCAATTGAGGTAGAGGTTGGAGCTGCAGCGCCCAAAGACGTGAGTATTCGGTTTCATGACGCAGGGGAGGAATAAGTCAATATACTAGCATAGCTAACCGTGGATGGTAATAACGATAAGCAAAGGCACTTAGTGATATTTGAGCCCTCAGGCCGCAGAGGTTATATCCGTCACGGAAAGACAATTATGGAGGCTGCCCAGCAACTCGGTGTGGATCTACAAAGTGTCTGTGGCGGGCGGGCTATTTGTGGCAAGTGTAAGGTTAAGGTACAAGAGGGGGCTTTTGGCAAGGCCCTCTCGCCTATTGAAGCAGATGAGAAGGAATTCTTCACCAAAAACCCAGGGTTGAAGGGATATCGGCTGGCTTGTAAGGCTCGTATCTACGGAGATGTGGTGGTCTTTGTTCCTGCAGTAAGTCAAACGGATAAACTCATTGTAGCCAAGAGGGCTAAGATGAGGACCGTTGAGATCAAACCTGCGGTGAGGAAATATTATGCAAGGTTGTCCCCTGCTAGCTTGGATGACTCTGAGAGCGATTGGGAACGCCTTCAGGCTGCATTAAATAAGCAGTATGGTTTGATTGATTTAAAGGTTGATTATCACGTGCTTAGGGATTTGCAGCAGGTCGTACGTCAAGGGAATTGGCAGGTGACCGTATCAGTATGGATGAATAAAGAGGTGATCAAGGTGGAACCAGGGGTAAATGAGAAGAGTTTTGGTTTAGCCGTAGATGTTGGAACTACCACAGTGGCAGGATACCTCTGTGATTTAACCACTGGTGAGGTGGTAGCTACGGAGTCCAAGGTGAATCCACAAGTGATCTACGGTGAAGATGTGATGTCCCGTATCACATATGCTATGGATAGAGAAGATGGTGTAAGGATTCTAAACGAGACAATTATCGAGGGACTCAACAAAATCATCAATAGCGTTGCCCTTCAGGCGGGTATCAAGTATCAAGATATCCTCGATATGGTCTTCGTCGGCAATACCTGTATGCACCATCTCTTCCTCGGCATCAATACCGAATACTTAGGTCTGAATCCTTTTGTAGCAGCCGTACACCATTCTCTGGATGTTAAGGCGCGGGATCTAGGGATTAATCTCTGCTGTGGGGCTTATGTCCACCTCCTTCCTACTATAGCTGGCTTCGTAGGGGCTGATACAGTAGGGGTGCTTCTTGCAGAACAACCTTACAATAAAAAAGAGCTTACCCTTATTATTGACATAGGTACCAACGGCGAGCTGGTGTTGGGCAACCGTGAAAGGCTCATTTGCTCGTCTTGTGCTACTGGTCCAGCCTTTGAAGGAGCTAACATTAGACATGGGACGCGAGCCCTTCCAGGTGCTATCGAAAAGATCAAAATAGATCCAGATTCCAGGGAGGTGCTTTTCAAGGTGATTGGCAAAGAAGGCTGGAGCGCAGATTTAGAGACCGTCGAAGCAATAGGCATCTGTGGTTCGGGGATCATCGACGCGATAGCCCAGATGTTTATAGCGGGAATTATTCGAAAGGATGGCCGTTTCAATACCAATCTCAGGACGCCTCGTTTGCGTCTTAACGAGGATGGGGCTTCATTTGTTATCGCTTGGGCGCATGAGACCTCCATCGGCCAAGATATAGTTATATACCAAGAGGATGTCAGAGCTGTGCAGTTGGCCAAGGGGGCCCTTTATGCTGCTGCTAAGATCATGATGCGCCAGTTGGGGGTCAAAAAGTTGGATAGAGTTGTCTTGGCTGGGGCGTTCGGCAGCCTAATCAACAAAGAGTCAGCGGCAATCATCGGGCTTTTCCCTGATTGTGATCTGGACGATGTCTACGCAGTAGGCAACGCGGCAGGTGATGGGGCTTGTTTAGCCCTCCTGAACAGTGACAAAAGGAAAGAAGCGGGTGAAGCCGCCAGAAAGGTGGAATACATGGAGCTGACTGTACAAGCGGGTTTTGAGAGGGAATTTGCTAAGGCAATGTATTTCCCCCATATGGACGATTTATTTCCACATTTAAAGAAAGTTTTAAGGGAGGAAGATCGTGATAAAGAACGTGTTAGCAAATTTTAATTGGCAACAGATAAGCGAGATGGAGAGGGAAGGTCGTATAGTGCTTATCCCGCTGGGTTCTACCGAACAGCAAGGGTCCCACCTTCCCCTTGGGGTAGATACATATGTAGCAGAGAAGGTTGCTACAGATGTGGCCTTAAAGACAAGAGCCTTGGCAGCACCTATTATTCCCTTTGGTTACTCGGCCTGGTTCATGGAGTACCCAGGTACCATAACTTTGAAAATGGAGACCCTCATCCAGTTGATTCGAGATTATTGTGAGAGTCTTATCACCCATGGTTTTAGGAAGTTTATTTTTATCAATGGGCACAGGGGTAATTCTCCGGCTATTGATGTGGTAGCCAGAGAGTTGAAGCTTCACTATGATTTGACTTTAGCTATGGTAGAGATATGGGCGGTTGCCAATAAACTGGCCAAAAGGTGTAAGTTTCTACAAGAAAAAGATTTTAAGCATGGAGGTGAGATTATGACCTCCATTATGATGGCGATCGATCCTGAGTTAGTTGATATGAAGCGGGCGAGGGCGGAATACTTGAAGTCCCCTAAGCCTTCCTTTGTAATAAAGTCAACTCTGGGATCTGCTGAATTTGAAGGGGTCCCGGTAAACTTATATGAAAAGGCCCGACGATGCACAGCCACAGGAATAATGGGAGACCCCATGGCAGCTAATCCTCAAGCCGGTCAGTGGCTTCTTGATGAAATTGAGTCCTTTATAGAAAGGATGATCAGGGATTTTTAAAGTGAAGGAGGTATGCGCCTCCAATTAATGTTACATAATTACTACCCGATGGTAGCGTTTTTTACCCGCCCTCAGGATGATGGCTCCATCCCGGAGATGTTCTTTGGTGATTTGCTCATCGATTCCCCG
>QMLM01000163.1 GCA_003646745.1 Deltaproteobacteria bacterium
TGCCCATTGAGGCCATCGCCGTCGTTTTGATAGCGGTGAGCACAATTTATATATTCAAAACCATCCAGCCAGAGATGAGACTCGCAAAAGCACCTTCAGAGAAGCTTGTCCTTCAGGCCCCTTCACAGGAAAAAGAAGTCCCTGTCATTGACGAAGATAGACCTGCTTCTAAGGAGTCATTTATGTTCAAGGAAGAAAAGGAGATCGCAGCGGGCAGACCCGAGCCTTCGGCTGAGGTCGTCGAAGGTGGCGAAGTCAGAACATTAGGTGCACCCCCTCTGAGGGCAAAAAGGTTGACAATGCAGGAGGGTATTAGTTTAACCCTTTACGTGAAAGATATTAAGACCGCTACTGAAAAAGTCGAGAGGGTCCTTTTAGGACTCGCGGGGAGGGTGACCGAAGTAGAATCTTTCGAGAACAAAAACGTCATTACAGCGAAACTTGACTCCAACAAGGTGAAGAATTTGTTTAAGAGATTGGAGCTCATTGGAGAGATTAAGAGCAAAGTAAAGGCCTCAGGGGCTAAAGGTGAGGTAAAAATAAGAGTAGAAATCATCAAACGCTAATATCTCCTTCCTTCAATTCCTTAAGGCACCACTGGGAAGAACTGCTATTTTTCCGGGAACTTTTTTGGGACCTCCTTTGTCTAATGGGCTAAGACCGGTCTGAAATGAAAGATGTCAAAGGAGGTGCGAAATGAGAAAGAGATATTATTACATTGTTTTGGTAGTTATGCTTTTGACAGGGATCGGCCGCAGCGCCCCGGCAGTTACAGGAAAAGGGGACGAAGAACCTGCGGTCATTTCAACCACACTGCAGCACCAGAGCGGGGTGGCAGTGACCATCTACAACGTCAATCTGGGGCTTGTGAAAGACCAGAGGGAGATAAGACTTCCGAGAGGGACAGCAGAGTTGAGGTTTATGGATGTGGCCTCCAAGATAATTCCCACAAGTGTCCATATACGATCCCTCATAGACCATAAGAGCCTTCAAGTCCTTGAACAAAACTATGAGTATGACCTCCTTAACCCGAAAAAGCTCCTCGACAAATATGTAGGTAAAGAGGTGAAGCTGTATTATAGGAATCCATATACAGAGAGGGAGGAGATTGTGGCGGCCATACTCCTATCGAATAACGGAGGGCCGATATTTAAGATCGGAGATGAGATAACCTTTGGGCATCCCGGAAGGATTATATTCCCCAAGGTTCCGGACAACCTCATCTCAAAGCCGACCCTTGTATGGCTCGTCGAAAACAGTCTGTCAAAAACCCAGAAAATTGAGACGTTATATCTCACAAATGGGATCAACTGGCGGGCTGATTATGTGGTGACATTGAACGAAAAAGACGACAGGGCAGACCTTTCTGGTTGGGTTACTATTAATAACAACAGTGGCGCGATGTATAAGAACGCGAAACTCAAGCTCGTGGCAGGAGATGTGAACAGGGTCAAAGACGAATACGAATATAAGGACAAAATGCTTCGTGCGGAAATGGCAGAGGTGGCAAAAGGAAGGCCCCAGTTTAAGGAGGAGGCGTTCTTTGAGTATCATATATACACCCTACAACGACCAGCAACGATCAAACAAAATCAGACGAAACAGATAGGGCTTGTGTCCGTCGATAACATTCCTGTCAAGAAAGAACTTATTTACTATGGGTCAAGGTATTACTATCGCAACCGTCACGGCCAGCCGATATCGAACCAGAAGATAGGTGTATTCGTGGAGATAGAGAACAAGAAGGAGAACAACCTGGGTGTTGCGCTGCCTAAAGGAACGATCAGGGTCTACAAACATGACAAGGAGGGTAGTCTTCAGTTTATAGGGGAGGATTCCATAGACCATACGCCGAAGGACGAGAAGGTGAGGATAAAGCTCGGAGACGCCTTCGATGTCGTCGGAAGCAGAAGGCAGACGGATTGGAAGAAGGTTGCCTACGACACATACGAGGCGAGCTTTGAGATCTCCCTCAGAAACCACAAGAAGGAAGACGTGGTTGTAAAGGTCGTTGAACCCATACCTGGGGACTGGAAGATAATCAGGTCATCTCATAATTATACAAAGACGGAGGCATTTACTGCTGAGTTCAATATTGGTGTCCCAAAGGGAAAGGAGGTAAGGCTTACATACAGGGTAAGGATGAGGTTTTAGAGGTTATTTAAGGAAAGAGTGGCAAGAATTATACCGAGCCAAGGTTTCCCCTCCCGCATTTTAGGTGTTAGAAAGATGCCGGCAAGAGATTGATACAGTAGGGGAACTAAGCTATAATAGCAAAAACTGAAGGAGAGGACGATGTCCCCTGGTTTCCACTTTATCCTTTTCTTCCTTTCCCTTGGGATAGTGGCCTTTGGACTTGTTATGCTGAAGGTAGCATATGATTTAAAACACCCTGTGGAGTTTATCGTTGTCTTTTTTTCTGCCTCCTTGGTTATCCTCATTGGGGGGGCCTTGAGCATTGGTTTTGGTTTGAGGGTAGTTAAATGGCTCAGTAAAAAAGTTAAAAATACCCCTTGAAATTATGGAGAAAGGAGGGTATAAGATATCGAAAAGGTTATCCTATAAAATTTTTTAGCAAGGAGGTATGTTATGGTGGAGAGATCTTGGGTCAAAAAGGCGGGTATTTGTCTTTCTTGTTTGGTTTTTGTGGTAGCCCTGGGAGCGGGGTGCGTCAGTGAAAAGAAGATAAGAGAAGATAGGGAGGCTGCGCAGGCAGCCATGAAGGCAGCTCAAGACGCTGCTGCAAGGGCCGAGGCTGCTGCTGAAAGGGCGGAGGCCTCCGCTAATAGCGCTGATGCTGCCGCAGCAAGTGCTGAGGCTGCCGCCAAAAGGGCAGAGGCTGCTGCCGCAAGGGCCGAAAAAGCGGCCAAAAAGTGCGAGAGGGCCTTTGAAAAAGGATTGCGTAAATAAGGCCATTTTGGGCGGTGGCCTTTTGGTTACCGCCCTTTTCTTTTCCTTGTAATATCGAGGGGTATACCATTCTGTTTCTCGAGAGCATGGACGAGGAGATCGAAATCTATTTTCTCCCATACACGATATTGAAAGATTTTTTCTACACTGTAGAGAAGGGGATCAGGGATCTTTTTGTAGATATCTGGATGGACCTCAATGAAGATATGGCCGTCTTTAAAGCCAATTTTTATAGGCTCATAGATGATCTTTACGGGTGTCCCCAATTTTACCAGGGAGAAGAGTTCCTCAATATCCTCCGGATATAACCTTATACAGCCATGGCTTACCAATCTTCCTATTCCCCAGGGGGAGTTGGTGCCATGAATGCCATAGTCATAGTTGGAGAGTCGTAGCCAATATTCCCCCAAGGGATTTTCTGGGCCTGGGGGGATGAATCTTCTCCCGTATTTTTCTTGAAGGGAAGGGGGGATGTTCCAGGTGGGGTTTTTAGTCTTTTCTACTACCCTAAAATCCCCGAAAGGAGTAGGTCTATCTAAGACTCCAATACCGATGGGATAAGTCTTTACCATTTGGATCTCTTTGAGGAATAGATATAGTCTCAATTCAGGGATGTTGATCACGATCCCCCTTTTATAGAAGATAGGTAACACCCAGCAAGTAGGTACCTTTATCCTTTTGCCGGCAGGGGGTACCCAGGGGTCGATCTCGGGATTAACAAGGACCAACTCTCGATATCCCAAATCAAAATTTCTGGCAATGTCCAGAAGGGTATCCTTCTCTTTGATGATATAGTCGCGACATGCTCCTATCACGGTGTTCACCGAGATATCTACAGCCGCTCCTTTTTCGGGCATACGGTATTGGTATGCCCCCTTAGATTGGAGTTTGCTTGGGAGTAGGGTAATAAAGAAAAATACCAGGATGAGAAAGGTCCTTTTTGTCATTTGATTACCTCTTTATCTAAGGTTATGGAAATGTCTTTGGACCCGAAGGCACTTCTCCGATCAAACCTGCTTCTAGAAATCGAAGAATCGCTTCACTCAGATCCAAGGGCGCAACGCATAATTCATTTGCGATCTCTATTAGAGTTCTTCTGCCATCTATTTTGGCTAAAATCTTCCATTCCTCCTTCGTTAATCTTATGACGCCACTGGCTTGGGGCAATAAGTGAAAGATAGACCTTAGACTCGGAAGCTTACCTCTATCTATCAGCTCCCACTTGTGCATTCGTTGCTTCATCAAGCCCAGCAATTGTGTGGTATCCATATTTATAGTTGTTTTGTCAGTAAATGCCCCTTGGGTGAAGCTGTACTCTGCTTCCTTCCAAGAGAGCATGGAAAAAAGGGCCTTTACGCCAAAGCAACAATCGAAAAAAGCATGGGTGATTTTTCCTTCCAAGAGAAATACCTCTCCCCTGCTCCCCTCTCCCTTTATAAGGAGTCTGCCACTGCTGTTTTGCTTGCAGAGAAAA
>QMLM01000164.1 GCA_003646745.1 Deltaproteobacteria bacterium
CCTTTAAAGGCCTACCTATTGGCGTCCTGCCTTTAAAGATCCATTCTCTAGCTTGGTCGTTTAAATGAGTTATGTTCAATTTTTCGTCCAAGACTATGATGGCCTCAGGAATGGAATTGAGGGTTGATGTCAACAGGCGGTTCAATTTTTCTTTATCTGCGATCAATTGGCCCTCGATCAATTTCCCCTCTATGGCTTTAGCTGCAGAGATGACCAAAGCAAGGGTATGGCGGTGTCTTTTAGTCGATTTGCCGGAAAGCGTGATCACACCCAAAAGTTCACCTTTGCTGTTAAAGATCGGCGCTGAAGAGCATGTCCATGAATGGTTGAAAGCATGATAGTGTTCTGCCCCCGTGACCTGCATGGGCTTCTTCTCTATCAAGCACAGCGATATGGCATTGGTGCCTGAAATGGCTTCTGACTGATTGCATCCTGGGATGTAGAAATTTTCGCGAGCCATTTGGAGGATCTCTTGATCGCCACAGACCTCCAGGACGTAACCTTCGCTGTCGGTCAGGGTGGTGATAAAGCCTGTTCCCCTAACGGAGATCTCCACAAGCTGCATTATCGGACGGGCAGCCTCTATCAGCCTTGCGTTGGCCTGGATCCGCTCCTCGAATTCCTTCTCTATCAAGATCCGCTGACCAGCCAGGACAAAGGGATCAAGCCCCATGGCCTTACATCGCTGCCAAGAGGCCAAAATCTCCGGCCTCACGGCATACCTCGGTGACAGTCCCCTGAGGACTACATCCTCCCATGCCTTTTTAAGGGTGCCCTTCCGTTCCATCGCTTGCCTCTTCTACCTGTTTTTGTTTCATTTTATTACATCCCGGGAGGAAAGGCTAGGACCGTCAAGCATATAGAACGAGATGGAGGGAAAGCCAAGAGGGCTAACCTTACGACTCATCCCTTTGAAGGGAAAAGGGGAGAATGTCGGGGTGATGGTCGATATGTGAGAACCTCGATGGGCTAAAACTCTGCCTTCTCGCTGAGTACCCCCTCTAAGGTGTAGGGGGAGAGCCACCCACAGAACCCAAAACGTCTTTCCTCCCCAGGTGGTGGCAAGGTGTAAACCCATCCACGCTGCAAATAACCCCCTTCCCCTCTACCGATGGCGTCCAGATACTCTTCGGCCCTTTGTGTGAGTTCAGTTACGTTCCTCTCCCATATATCACGCCAACGCCCTGCCTTGGAGACTACAAGAGGAATAGCTTGCCGATAGAAGTCCGTGATAGCCGCAGATCCCTCCCGTTCCATCCGTCTCCGCAAGTCATTGAAGCCTTCGACTGCCAAATCTCGCCGCCTAAAGGCGGCCTCCTCATCGCTCGCATATACGTGTCCTTCGGCGGTGGCCAAGGAGGCAAACCTGTAGTATAGCTCCTCATCAGCCAGTATATGAGGGGGAAAGGTAAGTACATGGTCCCCTGCCTCCGGAAGTCCCGCATTGGGCATGATGACGAGAAGCTCCAACTGCCCATCTCCGTTGATCAGCCTGTGGATGACACCAGGGGTAAACCACACGAGTTTCCCTGGCTCCAAAGGAACCTCCTGAAACCCCCTATAACTGAGGATCTGGACCGAGCCGCGTCCAGATAAGATGTAATAAGTCTCCGTAGACACAAAATGCATGTGCGGACACCCACCTGGAAGGCCGTCGGGAGCCTTAGAAGTATAGACCCTCAAATGCGATATCCCGATCCCTCCTGAAAGGGGTGGTACCTTCCCCCTCACATCATTACGCCCCATAGTTACCCCTCCAGCTTTTTGAACACATTAGAAGCAATTAAAATGCCACCTTCTCAGAGGACACCAGCTTTCATAACCTCAAGTTCCCTTTTTTCAAGGTGTACTGGAAAGTCCTATTCACCTCTTCTGGCATAAGCATTGCAAGGTACAGCACAAGCGGTATTGAAGAGGTAAAGTTATGGATCGGCGGTGTGCCCTCGTTACTGGATCTACAAGGGGCATTGGCAAAGCAATAGCGATTGCTTTAGCACAAGAGAGGATTAATGTGGTGTTAAATGGACGTAGTCCTAAAGAAAACGTCGAGAAGACTATACATGAGTGTCGCAGTAAAGGTGTAGATGTTGATTATATTCAATGCGATATTTCTAATGCTCAGTCTCGAGAATTACTTGTTCAAAACATCAAGAGAAAGTTTGGAAGGTTAGATATTTTGATAAACAATGCTGGAGTGCCTCCTTTAGAACGAAGAGACATCCTTAGAGCCGATGAAAAAAGTTTTGATTATGTTTTGTCAATTAACTTAAAAGCTCCTTTTTTTCTTACTCAGATTGTTAGCAGATGGATGATCGAACAGAAGCAAGAACATCCTGAAAGAAGTATGTTCATCGTAAATATCTCTTCCATTTCTGCCTATGCCGCTTCAATTGAAAGAGGGGAATATTGTATAAGCAAAGCTGGCTTAACTATGGTCACCAAACTCTTCGCTGTACGTCTAGCTCCCTATGGGATAAATGTGTACGAGGTCCGTCCAGGGATCATTCTCACCGACATGACGGCTCCGGTGAAAGACAAATACGACGCCTTGATCGATGGTGGCCTAACGCCGATAAAGCGATGGGGGAGACCCGAGGACGTTGCCCAAGCGATAGTAGCCATCGCCAGAGGAAACCTCCCTTTCTCAACGGGGGAGGTTATAAACGTCGACGGAGGCTTCCATCTGCGCAGTCTATAGCTAAGGGGCCGACCATGCTGTCGATAAAAGAGGACCTTACTCCCCAGGGCCTGGTGCCGAAGATAAAGCGGTTCTGGGAGATCTCCGCGGAAAAGATCCTGTCCATAGAATCGACTTATGACCCGAGCAAAGGGGCTCCGGTTCACACGGTTGAGGGGAAGTACACCTCCAGGGCTTGGACCGATTGGACCCTTGGCTTCCTCTATGGATCTGCCATCTTGCAATTCGACGCCACAGGCGAAAGGCGGTTTTTGGAGATAGGACGTACGAAGGGGGCCTTCGCTATGGTCCGTCGCCTTACCCATATGGGGGTCCACGACCATGGATTTAACGCAATCAGCACTTACGGCAACCTCCTGCGCCTAACAGAGGAGGGGCGGATCGATGGAGGAGAATGGGAGAGGTACTTCTACGAGCTCGCCCTCAAGTGTTCCGGCGCCGTACAAGCCCAGAGGTGGACCACCCTACCGGAAGGGGGCTACATATACTCCTTCAACGGCCCTCATTCATTGTTCGCCGATACGATCCGCTCCCTTCGAGGGCTGGCCGTAGCCCACTGTTTGGGGCACGCCCTTCTAGGTGAGGGCGACACTGAGATCTCGTTACTGGGACGCCTGATTCAGCATGCTCGCACCACGGCCAAGTATAACGTCTATTACGGTGAAGGCCGTGACGTCTACGACGTTCGGGGCCGCGTAGCCCATGAGAGCATCTTCAACCTCAACGATGGAAGCTATCGGTGTCCGAGTACTCAGCAGGGATTTTCCCCCTTTTCCACCTGGACAAGGGGGCTGGCGTGGATAATGTTGGGGTACGCCGAGCTGCTGGAGTTCCTTGAGATCTTGGATGACGAAGAACTTAATCCCTTCGGAGGTAGAGAAGAGGTCAAGGGCTTCATGTTGCGAGCAGCAGAGGCCACCTGTGACTTTTACATCACAAATACGCCCACCGATGGGATCCCCTATTGGGATACGGGCGCCCCAGGGCTCCACAATCTAGGGAATTATCTCGATCGCCCTGCTGATCCTTACAACGATTACGAGCCTGTGGACAGCTCTGCTGCGGCCATCGCCGCCCAAGCGCTTCTGCGTTTTGGTCGTTATTTATCACAGAGGAACAGGAACGGGGATCGTTATTGGCAGGCCGGCCTTACTGTCCTCGACACCTTACTGTCTGAACCTTATCTCAGTACCCGAGCAAATCACCAAGGACTCATCCTCCATTCGGTTTACCATCGCCCTCGAGGATGGGATTTCGTCCCTCCAGGACGTAAGATCCCCTGTGGAGAGTCGACCATGTGGGGCGACTATCACGTCCGGGAGGTGGCGCTGTACGTGGAGCGCATCGCAGAGGGGAAGCCCTATTTAGCCTTCTTCGGGGCGATTCCAGCAAGGGCGAGGAAGGGCGCCAGCTCCGAGAAAAACCCTTTGTGAGAGAGGAGTAGTCGTGGACAAGAGAGAAGTCATAAATGCGTTGGTCGAGGCAGGTGCCATAGGAATCATCCGTGTGCAAGAAAGGGAAAGGGTAGCGAGGATCGTCGAAGCCCTCCACCGAGGGGGCCTCAGATGCATCGAGGTCACCATGACCGTCCCCGGGGCCATCGATGCCATGGAGGATCTCTGTGGAAGGACGGAGGGAATGATCATAGGGGCAGGGACGGTATTGGATGGCCCTACGGCGCGAC
>QMLM01000165.1 GCA_003646745.1 Deltaproteobacteria bacterium
GGTTGCATACTCCAAGGCCATCTTGGCGTTTTGCTCCACGATGAGGATGGTGGTGCCATCTTCGTGGATCCGTTTGATCTCCTAGAACAGAACCTGCACTAAGGTGGGTTGCAGGCCAGCGCTCGGCTCATCCAGCAACAGAAGGTCGGGATCGGTCATCAGGGCACAGCTTATGGCCAGCATCTGCCTTTCTCCCCCGCTGAGGGTCCCTCCTAACTGGTTTCTTCTTTCTTTTAGCCTGGGGAAACGATTATAGACCTCCTCCAGACGTTCTTCGATGCTTCTGCCCTTACCTGCAATCACAGTAGCCCCCATCTTCAGGTTCTCCAACACGGTCAGTGAGCTAAAGATGCTGTTCTCCTGCGGCACATAATTGATCCCCTTTAACGAAATACTTGCCGGGGGCAATTTGGAGATATCTTCTCCTTTAAATTTGATAGTCCCCTCATAGAGGTCGGCGATGCCATAAATCGACCTAAGCAAGGTGGTTTTGCCCGCGCCGTTGGGGCCTATTATGGCTGTGAACCCACCCTCCTCTACCTCGATGGAGACGTCTTGTAGGATCAATGCCTTCCCATATCCAGATCTTAGTCCCTTAATTTCCAACAAGTTCATTTTATTATCCCCCCAGGTATACTTCACGCACCTGCTTATTCCCTTGAATATCTTTGGGATCTCCCACCGCAAGATTTTGGCCGTTGTGCATCACATATATGGGGTTACAGATATTCATGATGACCTCCATTTTGTGTTCAACTACTAGAAAGGTAAGTCCCTTCTCATCTCTCAATCGCTCGATCTCCGCCATGATCTTTTTGGTCTCATCTACGGTTGCCCCTGCCGTGGGTTCATCCAGCAAAAGGATTTCGGGATCCGTCATAATAGCTCTAGTTATCTCGAGCATCTTACGCTGACCAGCGCTTAAGTTCTTTGCATATTCGTTGCGCTGTTCGTAAAGCCCCATCTCCTGCAGTAGTGCTGCCGCCTTCTCCCAGTTTTCTTTTTCCTCTTTCTTTACCCGTTTGAATATGAAGGCACCAAAGGGACTTTCGCCGGTTTGAGCTTTGGGAGCGAGCATTACATTTTCCCATACCGTCATCTCACCCAGCCCCCTGGCGATCTGAAAGGTCCTTGTTAGCCCCTTTTGGCAAATCTGGTCAGGACGAAGACCACCGATTTGCTCGCCCTTAAAGAAGATATCACCTCTATCTGGTTGGTAAATCCCAGCGGCGACATTAAAGAAGGTGGTCTTACCCGCCCCGTTGGGACCAATGAGACCGGTAATACTCTTATTTTCAACTTCCATTGAAAATCCATCGACGGCCTTAATTCCCCCGAAATATTTATAGACTTCTTTCGCCTCTAAAATAGTGGCCATGGGAAAACCCTCTTTCTTTATTTATTTAATTTATATCGTCTTAATGTGTTTCTCGATGGTCATAGCGCGCTCCGGAATCACCCCTTGCGGCCTGAATCTAATAAATATAATGAGCATTACCCCAATGATGATCAAACGCAATGCTGGCACCACATATGGGGCGCCAAAAGCGGGAAGAAAACGGGTTCCCTGCTCGAAAAGCCCGATGATTAACAGGGCGCCGATAAGGACACCTTTATTATTTCTCAATCCCCCTACAATGACGAAGATCCAGACCAAAAAGGTGGTCGTTGGGACGAACTCGCCAGGCTGTATGGCCATAGCATAATGGGCCCACAGACTACCTGCCGTTCCCATGAAGGCACATCCAATTACCCAGGCCCACATCCTGGACCTAAAAACGGACTTACCAAGGGAGGCTGTAACAGTTTCGTCCTCCCGGGTCGCCCTCCAAATTCTACCGAAGGGAGAACGAACCAAGCGATTTATGACATAGAAGACGATGGCCAAGACCAACAAGACAAGGAGAAAATAGAGGATTCGATTGGCAAAAGGCATTGGGATCAGTCGAATTCCAGCTGAGCCAATGGTGAGCCACAACTCGTTGAGGGCGATGTAATGTATGGCTTCAGCTACCCCTATAGAGGCCACCGCCAAATAATCCTCCCGCAGCCGCAGAACAGGTACCCCGATGAGAAAGGCGATAAACCCTGCCAGGGCAGTGGCAGCTAAGATACCGACTATGAAGGGTGCCTCTATCCGCCCCGGGACTCCTCCAGGAAATCCAGCGAAGATCTCCATCTCCAGAAATCTATGGGGCACCGTCAGGATAGCAGAGGTATATGCCCCAACGGCAAAGAACCCCGCAATCCCAAAATTAGGGAGGTTGGTATAACCAAATTGGAGATTCAACGCCAGCCCAAGAATGCAATAAATGGCAACTATCGTTGCAATCGTAAGAGCGAACTCCATTTAAATCCTCCTCCTGCAAAAATGCCGCTCGGTTTGATAAGCAAGATGACTATCATGATTACATAGGCAATCGTTACCTTATATGGAGGTGATATCCAAATGGCCGTGGCCTCCATGGCGAAAGATATTATCAAGGCCCCAAGTACAGCACCATACGGGTTTTCGATCCCCCCGACGATGAGACAGGCAAAGATCGTGACAAGAACGCCGATTCCCATCCAGGTGGTGATGGTTCCCAGAATTGACATGAACACACCACCAAGGGCGGAGAGACCACATGCGATGAGCCATGTGTATGAATATACCTTTTCGATATTTATCCCCCTAATCTCGGATAGCTCTGGATTATCGGAAGTAGCCCGCATAAGGCGGCCAAGCTGCGTGTAGCGGAGCATGAGGAATATCCCTATCGCCACGGCCAAACAGACAACGATCATGAAGATCTGAAAGGGTGTGAAGAAAAAGGGGCCGAAATGGTGCGCCCGTGCCATGGGCATCTTGTACTGATAGGGTTGTGGCCCCCATGCGATCAGGATCACATTTCTGATGACGAAGCCTACCCCAAGAGATACCACCAATAAAGTAAGGGGGCCGACCTTTCTTTCCATCAGCGGCTTAAATATACCCTTGTGGATGGCAGCCCCAGCAATAGCCGTTATAACGATGGTAGCAACCATGGCCCAGACGATATTCCATCCAAAAATGAGGTTGAACAGTAGGGCTATATAGGCACCCATGGTAACATAATCGCCATAAGCAAGGTTAAAGTATTTGACTACTTTAATGGAAAGGCATAACCCGAGGGCAGGTAATGCCAGCGATGCGAAAGTAAGCAATCCATAACTGAGAAGATCCTCCATAGCGATCCACCTTTGTCCTTAATAATTTAACAGGAGAAAAATAAGATTGGGGGTGAGATCTTTATCTCACCCCCCAGACTATTTAGTTCTTATTTGGCCCGTGCAGCCCTCATCTTCAGCACCTTATCCACGATATTCTTAATCATATCGGGCGTTACGCTTCCAATTCGCTTCATACCAGAGGGATCTTTCGTGGTCATCACTTCCGCCTTCAGATAAGTAACCGGGTCACCGTACTTGTTCCAGTCCTGAGTGCCAGCCAACCCTTCGTAATTGATCTCCTTACCAGCGCGCAGGGCCTTAACCCCCTCTGCGTAGGTATAGACCTTCTTGCCGGGAGGCTGGGCGACCTTACGCAGGCTGTTGATGATGGCCTTGCGGTGCTGCGCAGTCGTAGTCCCCCAATCCTTCGCAATGGATTTCGCCCGTTCGATGGCCAAGGCAATGATTACGCAAGCATCATAGGTGTTAGCGGAGAAAGGCTGATAACCAGGTTTACCGGAGACTTTTTCAAGTCTCTTGATCCACTTTGCAGAGCGGGGGTTCTCCAACAATCCGGGGTTTACCCCGATTGCACCCTCACATGCAGGCAAACATCCCTTTGCGCTTGTCCGGTTGGCAAAGTCCGACCCGATCCACTGCCCTCCAAACCCCATCTCGTACCACTGTTTAAAGATTACGGCGTCTGTCTCTGGATTTGCCTCCCAGAAGATCACCTGAGGTTTCTTGGCGAAGAGCTTTTTTAGCTCTGCCCGATAAGAAGGTTGGTTGAGGGCAAACTCGATCTCCGTCACAATGGGTAACCCAACAGCCTTGCATGCATCTACCACCCCGCCGTAGATGCTTCGGGATCCCTCGGTGTCAGCGGTAAATGTAGCTACCTTTTTGGGCTTAAAGGGCAACTTGTGAAGGGCCCACCAGACCATTCCGGCGGTCATAACCACATCTGAGGAGACAGTCCGGTAAATATGCTCTCCGGCGATACCTCCACCAATCACATCCAGCTTGGTCGTTCCGGCCGTAGGAGAAATCTCTGCAGCCCCAGCCTCTTTGCTGATGGGTATAATGGAGCGCACCGTAGCGGAGGTTGGACCGACAAGGGCCACAAC
>QMLM01000166.1 GCA_003646745.1 Deltaproteobacteria bacterium
GAGTAAGATGAAAAAAATAACGTTAATTATATTTGTCTCTTTTATGATTACCATCCTTACCCTTGGGATGGCACCAAAATGTCATGCGGTAAAATTTCTTTCCTTTGGAACAGGTAGTCCTGCTGGTACTTATTACTTTTTGGGAGCAGGTTTTGCAGCGATAATAAATAAATATGTTCCAGGGGTAAGGGTTACCGCTGAATCAACTGCAGCATCGACAGAGAACGCTCGATTGATAATACGTGGAAAGATGGATATGGGACTGGCCTGTATGGGTACCTTAAATGACCTTAAGAAGCAGGGAATGAATGTGGACAAGGTACGCCTCGTTGCCGTTGGTCACACCAGCGATGTCCACTGGATTGTGCGTAAAGGTTCACCCATCAAATCCATCAACGATTTTAAGGGTAAGGTCATTGGCGTAGGACCAGCGGGGAGTGCTACATTGAACATCTATTCCAAAAAGCACTTAAAGGCGGGTTGGGGACTTACCTTCAATGATTTTAAACCTAAGTATCTGGCCTTTCATGAGATCACCACCGGGATTCGGGATAACACGATAGATGCAGGGATCATTGCAGCCGGCTATCCCATAGCGGCTGTCATGGAGTTGGCCCGTGATATCCCTATTCGTCTCCTAGAGACAGAACCAGAGGCCTTAAAGAAACTTCAGGCCAAGTTCCCCAATGTGGTTCCATTTGTAATACCCGCAGGTACTTATAAGGGCATCAATAAAGATGTCCATACCTATACCCTGCCCCAGATGTGGATCTGCAGGGCGGATCTTCCAGAGGATCTGGTATACAAGATCATAAAGGCAGTCTACGATCACCCTGAGGAACGCAATGCTATCCATCCCATGGCGAAAAAGTATACGATAGAGAACGCCTTCAGAGGAACCAAATCTGTTCCTGTAGGCTTTCACCCGGGGGCTATTAGATATTACAAGGAAAAGGGGATATGGGATAAAAGGGCCCAGTATCAGTAAAGGATGATCTGGGGGTGGACTTTTGCCGCGGTTCTCCTCGGGGAACCGCGGCAAAAGATTTTATCTCCCTATGATCAACAGGAATAGGGAAAGTAGATGGTAGATAGGGGAAAAGAGTTGTTAGTAAAGGATGAGGAGCGTGGGGCGGTAAGTATAAGACAGCGCTTGCTTAGGGGAAAGTCAGCGTTATTAGTGCGATATATCGCCATCGCCTTTAGTCTATTTCAGCTCTACACAGGCATCTTTCAATTTACCGCTATGAACCAGAGGGTCCCCCATGTGATATTCGCATATATCCTAATATTTTTACTTTATCCCATAAAAACTCACGGGAGAAAAGATTGTATAAGCTGGGATGGATACCTCTTCGCCCTTATTTCTTTAGGTATTGGGCTTTATGTGTTAAGCACTTGGTTTAAAAAGATAGGGGCCATAGGGATGGCTATACCGTGGTATGAGTTGATCATGGGGGGTATCTTTATAGTCCTCTCCATCGATGCTGCCCGCCGTACAGTAGGGTGGGCCTTTCCCTGTGTAGCCATATTTTTTCTCATTTACGCCCGGTTTGGTGAGATGCTGCCCGGCCCATTGGCGCATAAGAACTACGAGATAGAGCGTATTATAACCAGCATGTTTATCACGACTGAAGGGATATTCGGTATGCTGGCGGGGATCTCTGCCACCTTTGTATTTCTTTTCATCTTATTTGGTTCGATGTTGCGGGAGGCGGGAGGAGGGGAATTCTTTTTGCGGTTGGCCTATGGTCTTTTTGGCCATGTGAGAGGAGGGCCGGCGAAGGTCGCTGTAGTTGCTAGCTCCCTTTTCGGCATGATGTCCGGCAGTGGGACGGCAAATGTAGCTGGTACAGGGCAGATTACCATCCCTCTGATGAAGAGGACGGGTTATCGAGCCCATTTTGCTGGTGCAGTGGAGACAGCGGCCAGTGCTGGGGGGCTTTTGATGCCACCAATTATGGGAAGTGCGGTGTTTATAATAATGGAACTTCTAGGGGTAACCTACCTCACTATCATAAAAGCAGCTATCCTGACAGCGATTCTCTATTATATCGGCCTTTTTTTGATGATCGATATCGAGGCCCAGAAAATAGGTTTGGTTGGCCTCAAGAAAGAGGAGATCCCTCCCCTGAAGGAGACCCTCAAAGATGGTTGGCATTTTTTAATCCCTATCGCCGTCTTGATCTATTTTGTTGTGGTGCCCAAGGTCTCTGTGACCAGGGCGGCATTTTGGGCGACAATGAGCATCCCCGCAGTGAGCATGTTAAGATGGAGAAAGAGAGCGACGATAAAGCAGATCCTAGATGGCTTAGAGAAGGGAGCACGGACCGCCCTTCCGGTAGTAGCAATACTTGCCTTAGGTGGGGTAGTGGTAGGAATGATTACCCTTACCGGGCTAGGGTTAATGATGTCATCGGTTATGATCGAACTTTCAGGAGGGCACCTGCTTTTTCTGCTGGTCTTAGCTATGATCGCCACTATCATCATGGGAATGGGGGTCCCTCCTGTTGCCGCCTATATCGTATTGGCCATTTTGGTGGTACCAGCCCTCATCAAGATGGGGGTCTATCCACTGGCAGCCCATTTGTTCGTCTTTTATTTTGCCGTCATCGCGGGGATTACCCCTCCTATGGCACCAGATGCCTTTGTGGCTTCAGGAATAGCAGATTCCCCAATGATGAAGACGGCCCTTACGGCGTGTCGGTTAGCTTTAGTCATCTTTATTCTTCCCTACATCTTTGTCTATAATAATGCGCTCCTTTTGGTGGGGAGTTATGGGGAGATCGTTTGGGTAATGGTTACCGCTATATTAGGGGTTTTTGCCCTAGCCTCTGCCCTGCAAGGCTACATGAAAAGGACAATTCCCATCGCCTTTCGTGGGCTCTTACTTTTGAGTGCCTTAGGATTGATTATGCCTGGGTTTAAGACGGACCTTGTAGGTTTGGGGCTCCTATTTTTAGTAGCCTTATATCAGGTGCCAGATTTTTTCAAAAAATATAGCAACGTTCTGTTAAGAGAGGGGGCCTATAGATTTATGAGAAAGAAAGAATCCGGTTCTAGTCAATTTCCTAGGAACCATGGATAAACGATGGGAGTTTTGACAAAACTCATAGATTTTTGGGAAGGAAATGAATTTGACGATATCCCTATTGAGGTTGTGGAGACTACAAAGAAGTTTATCCTGGATTCGTTGGGAGTAGCCATTGCAGGTTTTTCTGCACCCGGCTGCAAGGAGATTGTCGAACTTGTAAAGGGATGGGGGGGGAGTCCGGAAGCTACTATTATAGTATATGGTGGGAAGGTACCTTCTCCGTTCGCTGTCTTGGCCAATAGCACAATGATGCACGCCTTGGATTTCGATGATACCCTTGATGAGGCAGCCCTCCATGCCTATACCTCTGTTCTTCCAACTGCATTGGCCATGGCAGAATTGAAGCGGGATGTAAGTGGGAAAGAACTTCTTAATGCCATCACCCTTGGGGTTGATTTGGTATGCCGATTAGGATTGGCCATTAAAAGACCTCTCTCATGGATTAGAACTGCTACATGTGGCTCCTTCGGTGCCGCGGCAACGGCGGCTAAAATTTTGGGGTTGGATCGTGAAAAGATGCTCAATACCCTTGGGGTTGTTTATAGCCAGACCTCGGGTAATGCCCAGTGTCTGATCGATGGTGGACTGACCAAGAGGATGCAGCCTGCCTTTGCCGCTAAGGCTGGAGTAATTGCTGCATTACTAGCACAGAAGGGCATTACTGGCGCTAGGGATGTCTTCGAGGGAGAGTATGGGTTCTTCAATCTTTATGAGGAGGGAGAATGGGATCGAAATTTACTTTTGGATGGTTTGGGGCAGAGGTTTGAGGGAATGAGGTTAAGTATTAAGCCCTACCCCTCCTGCCGGATGACCCATGCAGCTATTGATGCAGCGTTGGAGGTTGTCAAGAAGCACAAGGTCGATCCTGCAAACATAGAGAAAGTCACTATCTATACATCCAAAATGGCTAAAGATATGGTGGGAGGCCCTTTTGAGATTCGCACAGATCCTCAGGTGGATGCGCAGTTCAGTATTCCATATACAGTATCGGTGGCCTTGGTGCGCGGGGACGTCTCTCTGGAGGACTTCCAAGAACCAGCCATCAGGGACGCTACTGTACAGGAGTTGGCCAGAAAGGTTGAGGTCTTGGCCGATCCTCAGATGGGGGAAAAGAGCATTACCAATGCAAGCATATTTATAGAGACCAAAGATAACCTTTCATATTCACATGAAGTCTCTGCCATTAAAGGGAGTCCGCAGAAGCCGATGAACTTCGAGGA
>QMLM01000167.1 GCA_003646745.1 Deltaproteobacteria bacterium
CCCATATACGGTTATTCCACTTTTTATCATCATGGGGGGGTTTGCAGGAAGCTCCGGGTTAACCCACGAACTTTATCAGACCTTTGATAAGTGGTTCCGGAGGTTGCCTGGAGGGTTGGGAGTTGCAACTATAGGTGCATGTGCTGGTTTTGCTGCTGTCTCCGGCTCCTCGGTAGCCACGGCAGCCACCATGGGAACCGTTGCCCTCCCAGAAATGAAACGCTTTAAGTATCACCCGCGGCTGGCGACAGGATGTATTGCTGCTGGCGGGACCTTGGGCTTTCTTATCCCACCGAGCATCGGCTTCGTAGTCTATGGCATGCTTACCGAGCAATCTATCGGGAAACTCCTGATCGCCGGCATGTTCCCTGGGCTTACGCTGGCGGCAGCCTATATAGCTATTGTCGTAATCAAGGTTAAAATAAACCCTAGTTTAGCCCCAACCAGTCCTGAACCGGTTAGTTGGAAAGAAAAGTTCTCGTCACTTAAAGGTATATGGGAGACGCTAGCGATCTTTTTACTGGTGATGGGTGGGATATATCTGGGTTTCTTTACCCCGACTGAGGCCGGAGCGATAGGGGCCACTACCCTTTTTTTAGCCGCCTTGATCAAGAGGAAACTAACTTGGCACAATCTGTTCGCTTCTTTGCAGGAGGCTGTCCGTATCTCTGTAATGGTCCTCTTCCTTGTCGCCGGGGCTAATGTCTTCAGTTACTTTCTCGCTTTATCCACAATACCCACGCAGGTTGCAGCCTGGGTGGCTGGGCTTGAAGTATCCAGATATGTCATTCTCTCTATCATCGTTGTTTCATATCTCTTCCTAGGCTGTTTTCTGGATGCAATCTCAATGATGGTACTAACACTCCCGGTAATTTTCCCCGTGATATTGGCTCTGGGATTTGACCCAATCTGGTTTGGAGTAATAGCCGTACTCATGATGGAAGCAGGCTTGATCACTCCCCCTATGGGATTGAATATATTTACCGTTGCAGGGGTAGCAAAGGATATAGGGGTGGAAGAAATCTTCCGCGGCGCTATGCCTTTTCTTATATCAATATTCGTGATTGTTGTAATCATTACGATTTTCCCCAAGATCGCCCTCTTCCTCCCTGGGATGATGCTGCGGTAAAAATTGTCACTTTGCGAGGGGGGACATGTCCACACAAAAAATAAAGATAAGATTCACACTAAATGGACAAAAGAGGGAGATGAAAATTTCTCCTAACCTCACCCTCCTGGAGCTTATCAGGGATGAATTGGGACTTACGGGGACGAAAGAGGGGTGTGGCATAGGGGAGTGCGGGGCATGTACTGTCTTACTGGATGGAAAACCAGTATATGCCTGCCTAACCTTGGCCCCCAAGGTGGACGGCAGGGAGATCATCACCATTGAGGGAATTGGGGAAGAGGGAAAATTGCACCCGTTGCAGGAAGCCTTTATCAACCATGGGGCCGTTCAGTGCGGCTTCTGCACCCCAGGGATGATCATGGCGGCCAAAGCCCTCCTCGATACAAACCCAAGCCCATCTAGAGAGGAGATCAAAGAGGCCATCTCCGGCAACCTCTGCCGTTGTACCGGCTACCTGCAGATCATAGAGGCCATTGAGGCCAGCAAAGAGGAATAAGTGAAATCTGAGTTCACATATATATCTCCTAGATCTCTAGAGGAGGCCCTAAAGATATTAGAGGATCGCGGTGAAGGGGCTCAGGTAATCGCCGGGGGAACCGATCTGATGATCCAGATCAGGGAGGGGAAGTTGGGGGCAGGGCTGTTAGTGGATATCACCTACATCCCTGAACTGAGGTTCATCAGGGAGGAGGGGAACCAAATTAAGTTAGGTCCCCTTGTTACTCACGCCGAGCTTGCCTCCTCAGGTGTAATCAAAAATGGGGCATCTGTCCTGGAAAGGGCTGCCCACAGCGTGGGCTCCCCCCAGATCAGGAACATGGGAACCATTGGAGGAAACATCGTCAACGCCTCCCCTGCTGCTGATACCATCCCTGCACTAGTGGTCCTAGATGCCCAAGTAACCCTGATGAGAAAAGGGAGAAAGAGGACCCTTCCCATAACCGATCTCTATATCGGCCCCTACAAAACGATCATTGAACCACATGAACTCCTGGTGGAGATCACCTTCACCAAACTAGATGATGGTTGGAGATCTTCTTTCATAAAACTGGCCAGAAGGAGGGCTTTGGCTATTGCCAGGATAAATATCGCGGCCCTGGCCAAAATGGAGGGAGCAAAAGCAAAGGAAGTAAGGATCTCGGTAGGTTCCTCCACCCCCACACCGTGCAGGATGGGGGAGGTGGAGACCTTATTAACGGGCGAAGTACCCTCCCTCGCCTTGATCGAGGAGGCGGCCCTGAGGGCAGCTCAGGAGATGGTGAAAAGGAGCGGGGTGAGACCCTCAACAGAATATAAAAGACCGGCCGTCCAGGGGCTGGTCGAAAAGGCTCTGCGGGAGGTCTTTGATCTGGGCTATGAGACTTAAGGGCAAGGTAGGAGAGAGCATAAAAAGGGTGGAGGTCCTGGAGAAGGTCTTGGGAAAGGCCCTCTTCGCCGCTGACCTCAAGATGGAGGGGCTCCTTCACATGAAGGTCCTACGTAGCAATCGCCCCCATGCCCGCATAAAACAAATCCATACACAAAGAGCAGCGGAAGTGGAAGGGGTGGTGAGGGTCTTCACCTATAGGGATATCCCCGGCAAAAACCTCATTGGGATCATCAACAAAGACCAACCGGTGCTGGCCGCAGAAAAGGTAAGGTTTGTGGGAGACCCTATCGCCCTGGTAGTGGCCTATAACGAAAGGGAAGCCGAGCGAGCAGCAAAGGAGATAAAAGTTGATTACGAAGACCTCCCCCCTATCTTCGACCCACAGGAGGCCTTGAGCACCCCTGCACTGATCCATGAGGGGGGAAACCTGCTGTGCGAGCGCAACATCATCAAGGGTGACGTAGAGAGGGGATTTGCCGAGGCGGAGGTGATAATAGAGAGGACCTATCTCACCTCCATGCTAGAGCATACCTATCTGGAGCCCGACGCTGGGGTGGCCTGGATAGATGAGGAGGGAAGAATCGTGGTCTATCCCTCCACCCAGAACCCCCACTATGACCACCGTGAGATCGCTGCCGTTTTAGGGCTGGAGCCATCGAGGGTAAGGGTGATCCAGGCGACCACAGGAGGGGGATTCGGAAGCAAGCTCGATGTCACCGTTCAGTGCTTTCTGGCCCTTGCGGTCTATCATCTGCGCCATCCTGTGCGTTTGGTTTACAGCAGGGAGGAAGCTTATCTGGCCACAGCCAAACGGCACCCGCTGATCATGAGGTATAGGACAGGCGCCCGTAAGGATGGAAGGCTTTTGGCCATGGAGGCCGATATCCTGGGAAATACGGGGGCCTATGCCTCTTACGGGTTGGCGGTGGCCACCCGCGCAGCGGTGCACGCCACCGGCCCCTATCAGGTACCTCATGTAAGGGTGAGGAGCAGGATGGCGTATACAAATCACCCTTTTTGTGGGGCCATGCGCGGTTTCGGTGTGCCCCAGGTGGCCTTTGCCCATGAATCCCAGATGGACATACTGGCCAGGGAATTGGGGATGGACCCCTTTGAGATCCGTTTCATAAATGCCCTTGAGCGGGGCTCGGAGACCGCTACCGGCCAGATATTGGGGGAAAGTGTGGGAATCAAGGAGTGCCTGCAGCAGGTGAAAGAACATGCTCACAAGATGGAGGTAAAGAGGGCTGCCTCAGGGAAGCTCTGGGGAAAAGGGATAGGGGCCATGTGGTATGGGATCGGAAACACCGGAGTGAAAAATCCTGCTTCGGCCCGGGCCGAACTAGATCAGCAGGGCAGATTCATCCTTTTTACCGGGGCGGCGGAGATCGGCCAGGGGTCCGACACGGTACTTTGCCAGATAGCCGCCTCGGAGATGGGGATAGGAATCGAGGATATCAGGTTGATCAGGGGTGATACGGCCTTCACCCCTGATGCCGGTTCCACTTCTGCCAGCCGCCAGACCTATATATCGGGTAATGCGGTGCGGGAGGCTGTAGCCAGTTTGAAAAGGGCGGTTCTAGCGGAGGCCTCTCGTTTTCTAAAGATCCCTGCCCACGAGCTTGCTGTGGAGGATGGACTTATCAAATCCCGACAAGACGGAGAGATATTGGCTACATTGGAAGAGGTAGCCCAAAGGTCTTACCGAGAGGGAAGGGAATTAACAGGAGAGGGCTTCTTCGACCCCCCCACCACCCCCCTGGA
>QMLM01000168.1 GCA_003646745.1 Deltaproteobacteria bacterium
ATGCCAAAAGATCCCAGATCGAACAATTAGGGGGTAAGGTCTATACCGGGACCATGGTTTTGAGAAACCTTGGCACAGCTATTCGCTCCCTTCAGTCCTACTCTCAGCAAGATCTGGTGGCCAACACCTTAAGGATGTTTGGGCAAGGGATGAAGGTATGTGTGGAGATAGTCGCCATGGCTGCCGATGCCGGCCTCATTCCTTTTGAGGACGTAGTAGCCGTGGCCGGCACAAGTCAGGGGGCCGATACTGCTGTCATTATCCGGGCCAACTCATCCAACAACTTTTTCCAGATAAAGGTGCGAGAGATCCTAGCCAAGCCACAAGATTTTTGATTGGTGGAAATTTCGATAGAAAAAGTGGTTATGATATGGTAGATTTTAAAGGGAAAGGAGTATTCTAAAGTGATATGGAGGAGATTTTTCCGCAGTTGTGACCGCGGGGTTGCCTCACTACCCCAGAGAAAAGGGGAGAAAACTTCCCTTTCCAAGAAGAGTTATGAGGAAGAAATGGATGAGGTCACCCGGTGGAACGTGGAAAATACCGATATCTTGCGGATCTTGCGGGACGATGTCGCAGATGAGAGACTGCTAGCCTGGTCAGAGGCCTTGTCCAAGGGGATAAGAAAGGTGATTAGGAGGACATCGGTGGAGCTGGATACGGCCTACGATAATTACCTAGACCTCTATAAATTCATTATCCATGAGCGGATAAAACTAGTGAAGGAACCATCCATGGAAAAGGCCAAGGGGACTGCAGACTTAGATCCTATAACTGTCTGCATCGTTTGTGGGATAAGAGCCTTGCAGCAGGAGTTTGGCCTCCCCGGTTTGATGAGCACCATGAGACTGAAACTTTTGCAAAGATACTTCGAACGCATGAAATTACCTAGTATAGGCGGCATTTCCTAGAAGGCCCCAACCACTTTTTTCTTCATCCATCTATAGGTCAAGAGCCCAAGTTATTCTTGTTTTTATAGGATTTTTCTATTTGATTAAGAGAGATTCATGATGTATCATTTTGTATACAGATCTTATTCAAAGGACAGGGAGATGGCCGGAGATGACTTCGGGGAGAGAGCTTAGGCTTACAACTACGGTCAGGGGGGCTGGTTGAGCTTCCAAGTTGGGTCCAGGGGACCTGGACAGGGCCTTATGTGGGTTACCTCTTATGGACCACCCTAACTTATTGGTGGGGATTGAGCAGGTAGATGATGCCGGTGTTTATAAATTAATGGATGAGGTGGCGTTGGTGCAGACCGTCGACTTTTTCACCCCTATTGTAGATGATCCATATGCCTTTGGGCAGATAGCGACGGCCAATGCCTTGAGCGACATCTATGCCATGGGTGGAACTCCTATTACCGCTTTGAATCTAGTGGCCTTCCCCATTAAAAATTTAGATATAGAGGTCCTTAGAGATATTCTACGGGGAGGGCTGGATAAAATGCGGGAGGCGGAGGTGGTCTTGGTGGGGGGGCATTCTATTGAGGATCAGGAGTTGAAATATGGATTGGCAGTAACTGGTTTGATTCGCCCCGATGAAGTCATTACCAACATCGGTGCCAAGGTTGGTGATCGGATTATCATCACTAAGCCTCTGGGCACAGGGATCATCAACACGGCCCAAAAAGGTGGGGTGGCCTCTGCAGAAGTTGTTCAGAGGGCAGTAGAGGTTATGGCGACCCTCAACAGAAAGGCGGCAGAGGTGATGAGGGATTTTCAGGTCCATGCATGCACGGATGTCACCGGCTTTGGGCTGCTGGGTCATCTGTGTGAGATGTTGGGGGAGGGAGAGATCGGAATAAAAGTCTACACAGATACTGTCCCCGTCCTGCCCGGAGCAGAGGAATATGCCCGTATGGGGCTTGTCCCCGGCGGGACGCATCGAAACAAGGAATTTTATGTGCCAAAGGTTGACGGGACAAAGGATGTACCACCATATTTGCTCGATATACTCTTCGATGCCCAGACCTCAGGAGGGCTGCTTATCTCGGCACGGAGCAGAGATATTGAGGAACTTTTGAACTCCTTGAGAGAAGCTGGGGTAAAAGATGCCAGTATCATCGCCGAGGTGGTAGCTGAGCCCGAGGGTCGCCTGCAGTTGGTCTGAAAGACTTCCCGAAATAGGCCTACACATTAAAGTTCGATTGAGCTGTGCGTAAATAGCTTTCCTTCTATCATCACTACTTTACCCCTTACGATAGTAGCGTATGCCTTACCCCTAAGCCGCCAGCCCTTAAAGGGGGTATTACGCCCCTTTGAGAAAAAAGATTGGGGATCAACTATCCACTCCTTGTCCATGTCAATAATGGTGATATCTGCGGGACTACCCACGGCCAAGGAGCCACCGGGAATACCCAATATCTTGGCGGGGTTTGCTGACATTAGCTTTATCGCCTCGGCTAAGCTGATGAGCCCGGGATGAACCAAAGTGGTGAGGACTACCCCCAAAGCCGTCTCCAGTCCTATTACTCCAAAGGGGGCCTCCTCCCACCTCCGGGCCTTCTCCTGCGGTGTATGGGGGGCGTGGTCTGAGGCGATCACATCCACCGTACCATCCTTCAGCCCCCTTCTAAGGGCCTCAACGTCCTCCTTTTTGCGCAACGGTGGGTTGACCTTGGCATCAGTTCCGCATCTTTGTGCATCCTCCTCCGATAGGGTGAGGTGATGAGGGGTGGCTTCACAGGTTACTTGTATCCCTTTAGCCTTGGCCTTCCTGATAAGGTCAATCGAGGCGTCCATGCTCACATGGGAGATATGTACTCGCCAACTGGTCTTCTTGGCCAACTCCAGTTCCCTGGCCACGAAGTATGGTTCTCTCCTGTATTGGACCCCCTGGGGTAATGGGGATAAAGAATGAATTGTATCTGGTGAGTCCTCGCAATGAGGTGTAAGCAGAAGGGCACATTCCTTCGCCCTTAAAAAGGCCTTTTTCATCACTTCATATCTCAGTACTGGATTTCCGTCATCGGTGGCAGCGACAACCCAAGGCCTGCGGGCAAGGGACCTTAACCTGGTAAGTCTCTCCCCCTTCCGCCCCTTTGTAATGCAGACCTTTGTGTAGAGGTTGATATGTCCATCTTTTTGGGACAATCTGAACCACTTTTGTAAGATGCTGCAGTTATCTATAGGAGGGCTGGAGTTAGGTTCGCAAACTAGTGTGGTAAATCCACCAATGACAGCTGCTTTAGTTCCTGTGGCAATGGTCTCTTTATGGGCCTCATTAAAGTCCCTGAGGTGGACATGCATGTCGATAAGGCCCGGGACGACGATCTTTCCCTCGGCCTCTAATACAGATGCCCCTTCTTTTTTTATTCCAGGGGCGATCTGGCCAACTCGACCTTCTTCTATCAAGATGTCGAAAGGTCCATCGATACCAAGCAGGGGGTCGACTACCCTTCCCCCCTTGATCAAGAGTGCTACTGTTTCCAACCTTTTTACCTTCGGCCTTTACCCCCTTTTTTGGGAAATTTCTTCTCCCAAAATACCACCACAGGGCTGGCCACGAAGATGGAGGAATAAGTCCCGACGACAATGCCTATAAGGAGGGCGAAGGCAAAGTTGTGGATAACACCCCCCCCTATAAGGAAGAGGATAACGATGACGATGAGGGTGGTGACGGAGGTAAGAATAGTTCTGCTCAAGGTCTCATTGATGCTCAGGTTAATCACCTTCTCGAAGGCCTCCTTTCTCATCCGACGCATATTTTCTCTGATACGGTCATAGACCACTATGGTGTCGTTGAGGGAGTAGCCGACAATTGTGAGTAGTGCCGCTAGCACCGGGAGTGAAAACTCCTTATTGGTGAGGGAGAGGGCTCCCACGGTAATCATAACGTCATGGGCTAAGGCCACCACCGCCCCTACTGCAAATCGGAATTCAAACCTCCAGCTGATATAGATCAGTATCCCAATCAGGGCAAAGATAATGGCCTTGATACCTTTACTGCGGAGGTCCTTGCCCACCTTGGGACCGACCATCTCGGTACGTCTAACTTCAAAGTCGTCCTTTCCAAACCTCTTGGTCAAGGCCTCTTTAATAAGAGAGGAGATCCCGGCTAGATCAGAAGAGACCCTCTGCAGGCGGATTAGATATTCCCCCTTTCCTTCTGCCCCAAAACGCTGAATTACACCACCTCCTAACCCCACTGTCTTAAGGGCATCCCTTATCTCGTCCAGCTTTACCGGTTGGAAGAACTTCACCTGAACTAGGGTACCGCCGGCAAAATCAATGCCGTAATTG
>QMLM01000169.1 GCA_003646745.1 Deltaproteobacteria bacterium
GATTTACCACATAAGTTTTTCCGGTCTCGGTGTGCAACACGTGCACAGAACAAGCTATTCAAGGATCAAAGGAGTGGATCACCCGCATCACATTCACCGGATTGGCAGGGTCAGGTACAGGGGTGCCAATGAGGGCCTGTTCTATCGGACCGGGTACTCCTTTATCGTCCCGGGGGGAGATGTTCCAACTGGTGGGGGCAATCACCTGATAGTTGGAGATCTTTTTACCAGAGATGCGAATCCAGTGCCCCACCGAACCTCGTGGGGCCTCAGTGATACCATATCCTACGCCCCTTTCGGGTACCTGCGCCTTCACATAGACAGGCTCGCCCGGCTTTATTTGGGTTACCCACTTCTTCATGGCCTGGATCTCCAGCCACCCCTCTTCGGCCCGGGCTACCAGCCGGCCGAGGACCGAGAAGGCCTTCTGCCCCAGATCCCTGAACCGAACATCTCTGTCTGCCGGCAGACCGAGGAACTTATTGGCGTGTTTGCTGATCACCGGATTGGCAATCCACATCCTCGCCATGGGACCTACCTCATGGGGTTTTCCGTCGTAACGTGGGGCTTTGGCGAAAGAGTAGCCTCTGGACTTTTCCAACTTGACGGCCGTCTTTCCTTCCTTTGGGTTCAGCCCCGAAGTGTTGTCATCATACCATGAATATCTCACATATTCGTTAATTTTATTCACGTCCAGAGGTCTATCCACACCGTCGGTGTAAACCCCTGGTTTGAGGAGGAACTCTGTCTCTTCATCGTTTAAGGGATATACACCGTAGGAGAGGAGGTTTTTACACCCTGCGCCGATCCCGAAGAACTCCTGATAGTAGTTGGCTACGGCATAGAGGGTAGGCAGATAGGTCTTATCGTAAAATTCCTCTAGTTTATGCAGGCGCCAAAGATAGCCGACTAGACCGTCCACCGAGGGGGCCTCGGTTACTCCCCCTACCACCAGACCATGGACGTGGGGGGCCCTGCCACCCAGAAGGGCAGTCATCTCATGGCCGATACGCCTGATCTTTAAGGCCTCTAGGTAACCCTTCACACCAACCTCGTTAACCTCTGGGGGTAACTTATAGACCCCTCTGCCTGCAAACCTAGGCACAAAAGGAGGTATATCAGGGCCCTTGACGTAATCGAGAGCCAATAGGTGATAAAAATGCAGGATGTGATCCCAGATGTGGTCTGCGGCCAGGATCAGATTCCTCAAAATGCGCCCATTGGAAGTGGGTTTGACCCCAAAGGCCTTGTCCAGGCAGCGAACAGAGGCCGTGCCATGAGATGTGGGGCATACGCCGCAAATGCGCTGGGTAATCTGGGAGGCATCCCTGGGGTCTCTGTTTAACAGTATCCGCTCAAACCCCCTGAACAGCGCCGCCGTACACCAGGCATTGATCACCTTCCCGTCCTTTATCTCTACCTCTGTCTTTAAGTGACCCTCGATCCGGGTCACTGGATCTATCACTATTCTCTTTCCTCTTCTTCTACCCGCCATCATCTAACCTCCTTTTTTATTCTAATGGCTGATAAATGGGGGCAAATTTGTCCCAGAAACCGGGCTCAGTACAGCCGATACAGATGGCATCGGCGACACACCAATTTACCCCGGTGTTCCACTTCCTTTTCCAGGCGTCGCAGCTTACCTCAGGCCCTTTGCAGCCAAGCTGATAGCGACACCCCTCTTTTTGAGGGAAGGTCTTGGAGAAGACCTCCTCGTCGAAGAAGCCCCGGTAAGGACAATGTTCGTGCAAAATACCGCCGAAGAAGACACTTGGACGGTTCAATTCATCCAATTCGGGAAGGCCATAGAGTAGGATATGGGCGATGGTTCCCACCATCCAGTCCGGATGGGAGGGGCAACCAGGGACATTGATAACTGGTGTTCTGATCCCTCTCCCCTTGAAGATCTCCATCACCCCCTTTGCCCCTGTGGGGTTGGGATGGGCAGCGGGAATTCCCCCAAAGGCAGCACAGTTGCCAAAGGCAAGCACCGCAGCGGCGTCCTTACCCAGATGAGTGGTCCACTCCAGCATGGTGATCTCCTTGCCCCCTTTCTCGCCCACCACACAGTATCTGCCCCCTGCTGCCGTTGGGATAGAACCCTCCACCACGAGCACATACTTCCCCTTTGCCTCCCTCGCCGTCTCTTCGAGAGCCTCTATGGCTGTTTCACCAGCAGCGGCCATTATGGTGGGGTGGTAGCGCAGATCGATGATCTTGATGAGGACCTCGGCGATATTGGGGTGTACAGTATTCAGGAGGGAAACAGAGCAACCTGTGCACCCCGCCCCCTGGATCCATAACACAGGGGGTTTCCCATGGACCGCCTTTTCGAAAGCCCCTACAATCTCCGGGATGAGAGATTGGGAGAGGCTCAAACCGGCCACCGTACCACCACAGATCTTCAAAAATTCACGCCTTGTTAAACCCATAATATCCTCCCCTCAATCTAAGATTGAAAAGAAAAAAGAGGAGCCTTTTCCACAAGGCAACCTCTTTCTAAGATGAAGAAAACTTCATCTTTACCTCCCCTCGGGGTGGCAATTATCACAAGAGCTCCAATTTGTCAACCCCTAACTTGGTTTTTTGGGTTTTGCTAGGATACCCCCATCATTCTGCTGGAACATCTGCTTCGGAGAGTCCCTCCTGCAATCTTTGGCGGGCGTAAAGGGCCTGGCCCAAGGAGATACCACCGTCATTGGGAGGGACCTTATGGTGGACGAAGGGCCTGAATCCTTCGGCAACGAGGAGATCCCAAACCATATTTAATAGGAGGTGATTTTGGAAGACTCCGCCGCTTAGGACCACCTGATCCATTGAGTATCTCTCTCTGATCCGGCAGCACATCTGCCCGATAATCTGGGCCAAGGTGCGGTGAAATCGGGTGGCAATAAGGGGGGCAGGAACACCTTTTTTCAGCTCGTCTACTATCGCCAAGATGAGAGGATCGGGATCGACGACAAACTTTTTCTCCTCCTCCCTGATGGTGAAAGGATACACCCCAGCAGCGTCCTGCGCGGCGATCATCTCCAGCTCTATGGCAGCCTGTCCCTCGTAGTTCACCTCGTCCCTTATCCCCAGCAGGGCTGAGACGGCATCAAAAAGCCTTCCAGCACTGGAGGTTAAAGGGGCATTGATCCCTCGTTGTATCATCCCCTTTAAGACCTCCCACCTATCCCTGGGCAGGCGCTTGATGAATTCTATCTCCAGCTCCCACATCTGGTCCCCGAAGATCCGCTGCAGGTAGCTGGCGGCCATCCTCCAAGGCTCCTTAATCGCCTTCTCCCCCCCGGGCATGGGGATGGTGCGCAGGTGGCCGAGACGGCGGTAGCGGGTGAGCTCTACCGCCAAGAACTCACCTCCCCACACGGTTTCATCCTCCCCGTATCCTGTGCCGTCCATGGTCACCCCGATCAGGGGCCCTTCTAGGCCATACTCGGCCATGCAGCTAAGGGCGTGGGCGTGATGATGTTGTACCCCTATCTTGGGCAGGCCCTCCAGCGAGAGGGCGTAGCGAGTAGATAGGTAATCGGGGTGGAGGTCATAGGCCACGGCTTCAGGTTCTATCTGGAAAAGCCTCTGGAAGTGGGCTATCCCCGTCTCGAAGGCCCGTAGGGTCTCTAGGTTCTCTAGATCGCCAATGTGATGGCTCACAAAGGCATAATTGCCTTTGGTCAGACAAAAGGTGTTCTTCAACATAGCACCGCAGGCCAGCACGCTCCCCCCGGGGTGGCTCAACCTTATAGGGAAGGGGACATAGCCCCTGGCCCGGCGCAAAAAGGTCTTTTCTCCCCGAAAAAGCTTTAGCACCGAATCGTCGCAACGCATATAAATCTCTCGATTGTGCAGGAGGAAATAATCGGCGATTCTCTTTAGCCGCCTCAAGGCTTCCTCGTCTTTGTAGGCGATGGGCTCATCGCTGACGTTACCACTGGTCATCACCAAGGCCGTGAGGTCCTGCTCGAACAGAAGATGGTGTAAAGGTGTATAAGGGAGCATTACTCCGAGGGTATTCTGGTAGGGGGCTACGGAGGGGGCTATGGAGGTCCCCTGCCTCTTTTTCATGATGAGGATGGGTCTGTCCTTTTCCTGCAGAAGCGCTTTTTCCTCTTCACCCATCACACAGTAGCGGGCCGCCACATCTGAATTAGGGCACATAATGGCAAAAGGCTTGTCTTCCCGATACTTTCGAGAACGCAACATGGCCACAGCCCTCTCATTATGGGC
>QMLM01000170.1 GCA_003646745.1 Deltaproteobacteria bacterium
ATCATCAACCCCCATCTCATCTTCGAGGGAGGAAAGGATAGGGGGTAAGAGAACTTTATTAGGTACTGGCCGCGTTATATCTGAAACCACTATACACGCAGATCCCTTACCTGAAACTATCTCTCTAAGGGGTTGCGAGGCTATGGGCTCCTCTAGGGCCTCGGCAACCCTTCCTAGGGGATCCCTTATCTCCTTCATACGCTTTGGTCCAAGGATCCCAGCCAGATTTCTATCAGGGACTTCGACTATCAATCCCTTAGAGCCGTAATCGATCCTAACCCTCAACTTGGAACCCTCTCTTTCATCAAAAGCTCAATGAAAATTTATCATACCCTTCTTCTTGGTTAAGAATTCTGGGAAAAAAACTTTTCTAAGCCATCCTTGCCCGTCTACGTATCTTGGGATCTAATGCATCCCTTAACGTGTCACCCATGAAGTTAAAGGTTAAAGCTGTAACCGTGACCGCGAATCCTGGGTATAACGTCATCCACCACTCCCCTGACACGATGTAGTTCCTATCTTCACTGAGTAGGTATCCCCAACTAGGTTCAGGAGGCCTTATCCCCACCCCTATAAAGCTGAGGGCTGACTACGTTAAGACAGCCCACGCCATCATCGCCGTAGCCTGGACTATGGTGGGGGAGGGTATTGGGTAGGATGTGGCGGAACATTATCCTGAGATCCCCTACCCCCAAGCTCTTAGCCGCTAGGATATAGGGTTTCACCTTCTCCGCCAATGTACTCCCCCTCGATATACGGCGAATTGGGGGATGGAGACGAAGACCACTACGATGATGACGTTGGTGATCCCTGGGCCTAAAGCAGCCATTATAGCTATGGCGAGTACAACTGATGGGAAGGCAAAAGTTGATATCTCAGCTGAAATTTTTACTAAACTCTAAAACTATTTCGCTATAAAGTATTCGGGGGGAAGAATTTCCCCTTCATATATCGTTAGAGTGTTTCCAGAAATATTCTTTGAGCGGCAGCTACTCCTTCTCCACCCTTAGTCTTGAAGCCGACTTTGTTCAAAGCCTTCTCTATATATGCCAGACCCATTAGAACACAGGGCATCGTCGCCGTATTCCCCATGTGGGCCACTCTGAAAATGGCCTTCTCTATACCTTTAGGTTGATGCTCGGGGGGATTCCCTATCATTATGTTGTAATCGTCGTAGAGGGTTCTCCAAAACTTCGGATAGTCGTATCCCTTCGGCCACTCCACGGCTGTAACCGTGTTTGAAGCGTATCTTTCATCTTTTACCAATAGCTCTAACCCCATCGCCTTCAACCCTTCTCTCATAGCCTTTGCAGCGATGGCATGCCTCCTGAAACAGTTCTCTATCCCTTCCTCCATTATATTTTTGAGGGATTTCCAGAGGGCTCTGATCAATACAGTGGAGCAGGTTGAGGGGGTGGGGTGCCACTTCTTCTCAGGGTCTATCGGCGGCTTCTCGTATCTGAGAAGGTTTAAGTACAAGCTTCGAATAGGCTCCTTCCTATTCTTCATAGCCTCTAAGGCTCTTTGGCTAACCGATATGGGGGCTATCCCCGCAGGTACGGCTAAGGCTTTCTGCCCAGCTGAGCAGACGATATCTACATGCCACTCATCCGTCTTTATCTCGATCCCGCCGAGGGATGAGATAGCATCGATGATAAAGAAGACTCCATGATCATAGGCTATCTTCCCAATCTCCTCTATTGGGTTAGTCACTCCACTAAAGGTTATATTATGTATCACGGCTATAGCCTTGACATCTTTTTCCTTTTCAAGTTTTCTCTCAACTTCTGCCGGATCGATAGGTTTCCCGAAGGGGACGGAGAGCTCTATAGGCTCCCCTCCATAAGTCTTCACAAACTCCTTTAGGAAATCGTCGACTATGACCTTGTCTCCAGGCTCTATCAGACTACAGATAGCGGCTTCGAGGGCTGAGGATCCAGACCCTGTTAAGATGTATACATCGCTACGAGTCTGTAAGAGTTTCTTCAACATGTCGATGGTTTCATTATAGAGTTTCATGAAATCATCCATGTAATGGGCCATTAAAGGGGCGCCCATAACAGCCAATACATCTGGGGAGACCTCGGTCGGTCCAGGTATCAATAAGAACTTTTCCTTATGGAGCATATCAAAGACCTCCTACTAATCAAGACCCCTCTACAATTTAAAACCCATCGCATCTTTCCTATGAGACCCTGGGGAGATTAGAGAAAGGAGAGAGGGAGGCTCTCCCACATCATAGGTAGCTATCCAAAGATACTCTTCATCCTTTCTCTTTTATTTAGCGTATACGAGGGGGAATACCGTATATACTTTGGCGCATATAACCAGGTTTTCTATGGAGACGTACTCGTTTGTCAGGTGGAGTAGTCCTTCATCACCGGCTCCGAAGCCTAGACATGGGATATTAAGGCCGTATTTTTTGATGTATATGGCGTCATTTCCTCCGGTTTCAACCTTCAATGTAGGTGTTATTCCGGTTGCTAATTCTACGGTCTTTATGAGTTGTTTGACAGGTTTCGAGTTAGGCGGTTCATAATATCCACCGGTCGGCCCGGAAATCTTCACTTCCACATCTTTAACTTGGGATTCTGCGATGAGTTTAAGCAGTTGTTCTTTAATTGGTTGTAGATTCGATCCTGGACATATTCTGATGTCTAAGTATGCCTCGGCTGAATCTGGCACTACATTGGTTTTTACCCCTCCCTTTATCAGGTTTAAACTTACGGTGGGATGGCGCCAAATCCTTTTGAACCCAGCTTTCTGCTCCTCTGTCAGGGTTTCCTGTTCATCATAATATTTGATACATGCCTCGTAAACAGGTTTCATCTCATCAACGATTTCAAGGGGGTACTCTTCAAGCCTCTTGGCATAGGCTAAAACTCTTATGAGTTTATCTATGGCGTTGTCACCCATGTGGGGTTGACTCCCATGGGCGGCCTTTCCAAAGGTTTTTCTGACGGTGCCCATCCCACCCTTCATACCTATATCTATCGCAGGTCTCCCAGGGAACATAAAACAATCCCCCTCCAAACAGACATCGGCCTTAAATCTCCCGGTCCTAGCTAACCAGCCAGCGCCATGTTCATCCGATCCCACTTCTTCATCGCAGGTAAACCAAAACTCGGCGGAGCAATGTTTCTCTGGGTCTAATTGGGACAGGATCTTCGCAGCTACCATAGCTGCGGCGCATGACCCCTTCATATCGCAGGCTCCCCTGCCATAAACCTTGCCGTCGGCGATTACACCTCCATAGGGATCATATGTCCATAACCTCCTATCCCCTTCAGGGACGACGTCCAAGTGCATTAGATAAAGGATCTTCCCAGGTTTCTCCCCGGGAACCTCGCCGCAGATGTTCAGTTTTCCCTCCTTGTTCTGGTAGATCTTTGATCTGATACCCCACCTCTCAAAGTACTCCTCTATGAATTTGACGCAATCCGTTGTGATGCCTGGCGGGTTAAATGTTGGGAATTGAACTAACCTTGAACAGAGTTTTACAACCTCGTCTTCACAGGCTTCAACCCTTTTCACAACTTCGTCAATAAATGTAGGCCTCAAATCTGCCAACCTCGATAGAGATATCATTTTCACGGTTTAATAAAGCCATAAAAGTCATCGACACGATCTTTGTACGAGAAAAAATTAAAGTCAGGATAGGCCTGCCAGTGGAGAGTGACGGATATGGGGGAGAAGGATTTCACCATTTGTGGGGTTAAGGTGGTTGTTGACAAGGTTGGGGAGAAGACCGTGGTTAGGTTGAAGGCTGATGATAGGATGAAGATCGATGAAAGGGGCCTCATCTATGGGGGTTACACCTTCTGCCTCGCCGATTATGCTAATATGCTCACTGTTAGATCTCAACACCCCACCAGTTTCCTCCTCAATGCCCATGTGAAATATGTAGCCCCTGTAGTGGTTGGCCAAGAGATGGTGGCTGAAGCCGAGTTATTGGGAAAGGAGGGAAGATACTATAGGGTTAGGGTCGTTGTGAAGACCGATAGAGTTGTCTTTGAAGGGGAGTTCACCGATATAGCTCTGGACAAGCATGTACTGGATGTGAGAGGGAGAAGAGAGATAAGGACCCGGCAAAACCTGTAAAAGAAGAATGCTTTAGAGAGCATTTTTCCTTCATCGATTTATGGAGGGCTAGTATTCACCCAGGATTATATTCACCCTTATATCCTTTATCCCTGGGAGATTACTCATCCCTGAGA
>QMLM01000171.1 GCA_003646745.1 Deltaproteobacteria bacterium
CCACCTTTCCCCTGCTCAGGTAGGCGATGCGCAGCCCCAACCATCCTCCCCTTTCAGATTGGGCCCTATAATCGACAAGATAGGCCCTTTTGCCATCGATGGTAGCCTGCGATGCATCTAATCTTTGCAGGCCCGAATTTTTTTCCACCATTGATGCCAACTGTCGGGGGGTAAATTCCTTTTTCAACTCTATTGGTATGACTTGGGAGAGATACCTTTTGGAGGTGTCCTGTGCCAATACCGAACCCGCTGTTTGCCCCCTTCGAAGATTCCAGCCTTTTGGCATCTGAACCCGATATCGAAAGTATCTGTTTTTATAGATATTACCTTTTATCACTCCGTCCCTTGCTCCCGGGCCGAAAACGAGTCCTTCAAGATGGGAGATATAGCGGTTGTGGCCTACTGTTAGGTCTTTCGTCTCTCTTTCGATTAGTTCTCGGGCATAGGCCTTGCTTTTCTCAATCCGATTGGGCGTAGGAGGATGAGAGGCGAATAATTGCTCAAGCAGGTTGGGAGTCCTTTTCTCCATCCTCTCTAAGATCTTGAAAAATCTTGCTATTTCCATGGGGTTATAGCCCGCCCTGTACATATACAATGTCCCCAATTGATCGGCCTGATATTCATCCTTTCTGCTGTATCCCTGAAGGATGGCGGTAAGGAGCAGATTGGTGCCCAATACTAATCCTTTTGATTCTGTGGCCACTGCCACACCCAGCATAATGAGCTGGGCCCCAATAGCCTTTTGGTATTTTTTGACCCCATGTCTTGCGGCTACATGGCCTGTCTCGTGACCCAATACACCGGCAAGTTGTGCCTCGTTGTTGAGATAGGCCAACAATCCCCTATTTATATAGATGTATCCCCCGGGCAAGGCGAAGGCATTGAGTATTGCAGAGTCCAAGACCATGTAATGATGAGGTATATTATTTCTGTGAGATACCCGCGCGATCTTTTGCCCAACTTGATTAACATACCTCTGTAAGGATGGATCGTCGTATCTACCAAACTGAATCAGGACAGCTTCATGGCCATCCTTGCCCATTTTGATCTCTTCTTGGTCGCTGAAGAGCATGATCTCCCTTTTTTTAGTGACCGGATTGACGGCGCAACCGAGTATAAAAAACGGGATAATTATGAAAACAAATAGTTTTTTCATGGCAAAAAGATACACCTCCTTATTTTAGACTTTCTGCCAGCACTTTTGTTCAAGATGGTAATCTTATATCATAAAAATTTTAAAATTGTCTAATGCCGTCGTTGTAACTTTGACATTTTTGTACGGTAGAAATTTGTTGACATATCCTTTAATTTTGTTATTTTTTACTCTCACTAATCGATAAAGGCCCTTAAAAGGGAGAAATTTTATGCGAATAAAAGTCTTAGGTTGTTATGGTACTGAATTTCTTCAATTTAAAAGCTGCGGCTTTTTGATAGACGATTCAGTTATGTTGGATGGAGGTACCATTGTGTCTCCTTTGGACTTGGCAAGTCAGATGGAGATCAGACACATATTCGTTACCCATTCCCATCTTGATCATATAAAGGACATCTTCTTTTTAGCTAATAATCTCTTTGAAGAAAGGGGGAGGGGAATAAAGGTTTATAGCACTGAAAAGATATTGCAGGAGCTGAAAAGGCACTTTATAAATGGGGTTATCTGCCCTGATTTTACCTCTATCCCCCAAAAAGACGGGTCCATCCTCAGTTTCGAGACAATAAAGGAAGGGGAATTTTGTTCATTACCCCATGGGATAAGCTTTCGAGCGGAAAGGGTCGACCATAAGGTAGAGGCAGTGGGTTACATAATAAGTTGTGACCGTGGTCATCTCGTCTACACTGGAGACACAGGGCCAACGGACCACATATGGAAGGTCTGCAATAGGTTAGGAAACCTATTGGCAGTCTTCATAGAGTGTTCCTTCCCCAATGAGTTCCAGGAATTAGCGGTTCTCTCCGGCCATCTCACCCCCCAATCCATGGCAAAGGAGTTGGAAAAGCTAAAAGAAAAAGATTATCCCATTTTCGTCTTTCATATGAAACCCCAATACCTAGAGGCTATCGAAGAGGAGATCATGGCCCTGCATGATGAGAGGATCTCCATCTTGACCCAGGGGGAGGAAATAGATCTTTAATCCTGAAGAGGAAGATAAATGGCCTGGTTTAAGAAGAGGGAACCGGCTGCCCAGGAGGTGAAGGCGGTAGATGCCTTATGGTCCAAATGCAATGTCTGCAATGAAATCATCTACAAGAAGGAACTTGAACGCAATCTAAATGTTTGTCCAAAGTGCGGTTATCACTTTCCCATCTCCGCCCAAAAGAGGATCGCTATCGTCGCAGACGATGGTAGTTTTAGGGAATTAGACCGGGATTTGGCCCCTGTGGATCCCATTCACTTTCGCGACACAAAGAGATATTTGGAGAGATTGAAGGAAGCTCAGAAAAAAACGGGTTTAAAGGATGCCTTTATTACTGGGAAGGGGAATATTCAGGGGTCGCCAGTTATGATAGGGGTCTTTGATTTCAGCTTTTTAGGAGGAAGCCTGGGCTCGGTTGTGGGGGAAAAGATTGCTAGAATGGTTGAGAAGGCCATGGAGGAAAGGGTAGGGGTGATAATCTTTTCCTCATCCGGAGGGGCAAGGATGCAGGAGGGGATCCTCTCCCTTATGCAGATGGCCAAGACCACTGCTGCTTTGTCTCTTTTAAGAAGAGAGAGGCTGCCTTACATTTCTGTCCTAACAGATCCTACCACTGGTGGGGTTACTGCTAGCTTTGGGATGTTGGGCGATGTAATCATGGCCGAGCCAGGGGCCTTGATAGGTTTCGCCGGTCCCCGCGTCATTAAGGAGACCATCAAGACCGACCTGCCGCCTGGGTTTCAAAGGGCAGAGTACCTCCTCAAGCACGGGATGATTGATCTTATTGTGGAAAGGAGGAAGTTGAAGGGGGTACTTGGAAGATTGCTAGGCCTTTTTTATCACTAGGGCAAACCACCCCTATCCATCCCCTATGAGTTATCACGATACACTTTCCTATCTTTATGGCTTGGAAAGATTTGGGATGATCTTCGGCCTGGAGAATATCTCCCGTCTCTTGCAGGCCCTTGGTGATCCACACCTTGATTTAAAGGTTATCCACGTCGGAGGGACCAATGGAAAGGGATCGGTAAGTGCTATGATGGCCTCCATTTTACAGGAGGAGGGATACAGGGTGGGTCTCTATACCTCACCTCATCTTGTCCGGTTTACTGAAAGGATCCAGGTAAATGGGGCCGAGATACCGTGGGCAGAGGTGGTGAGGCTAACAGATCTTCTTCGCAGCAGAGTTGAAGAAGAAGGCATTCCTCAACGATTTACCTTCTTCGATTTCACCACTGCTCTGGCCATTTATTATTTTTCCCTACAAGAAGTGGATTTAGCCGTTTTAGAGGTAGGGTTGGGAGGGAGGTTGGACTCCACCAATATAGTTAATCCCCTCATTGCGGTGATCACCAACGTGGAGAGAGATCATTTCCAGATCCTGGGGGAGAGGATTGAGGAGATCGCTAGAGAGAAAGCGGGGATTATAAAAAAGGGGGTGCCGTTGATAAGTGGAGCCAACCAGCCCGAGGTCATAGAGATCCTTGAGCAAGAATGCAGGAGCAAAGGGGCCCCGCTGAGATTGGCGAGAAGGGATTTTTTTGGAGAAAGGGTGGCCTCCAGGACCTTCAACTTTCGAGGTAGTAAATGGAAATTAAAGGGGTTAAGGTTGGGGGTAGCAGGTTCATATCAGATAGACAATGCCACAGTGGCTCTAGGTGCCCTGGAGGTGTTGGAAGAGATGGGGTATGAGATAAGAGAAAGGGCTATTCATAAAGGGTTGGTCAAGATCCATTGGCCAGGGCGATTGGAGCTTGTCCAAACCTCACCCCAAATTCTCCTCGATGGTGCCCATAATCCCGCCGCAGCTAAGTCGTTGAGGGAGGCCCTGCAGGAGTTTGACTATGACCGTCTATTTATGATAGTGGGGATCATGGAAGATAAAGAAATCCCCGCCATCCTGTCGGAGTTAGCGCCCTTGGCAGATTTGTTTATAGCCTCGAAGGCACATAATCCCCGGGCAATGCCTCCCCAAAGGTTAGCCGAGGTTGCCAAAACCTATTGTAAAAAAGAGGTAAGGGTGATCGAGGAGATAAAAGAGGCGGTAGATCATTTAAAAGAAGGAGTAGCTCAAGAGGG
>QMLM01000172.1 GCA_003646745.1 Deltaproteobacteria bacterium
ACAGAAGGCAATCGAGGATCTGACCACAGGCCTCCCCTTCGCCGAAGAGATAAAGAGCCTGATAGCGGAGTTTAACGCTCAAAAGAGCCAGGAGGCCCTCTTGTCCCACGACGCCGACCAACTGGAGCTGCTCCTACAGCTTAAAGAACACAAGGATTTGGGCAACCGATACGCTGACGAATGGCTCCGCTATAACGCCAAAAGATTAAAGACAGGGGTTGGCAGAAGGTTGGCCGAGGCGATCTTACAGACCGATTTCTCCGCTTGGTGGTTCAAGGAGGAAGATGAGGATTGGTGGGTGAAGGGGAGGTAAAAAGGATATTCGCTATTGGGGATATCCATGGCTGTCTCTCCCATCTGGAGAGGTTAATGGAGGAGATCAGACCTTTGCTGGACCCCCAGGAGGATACCTTGGTATTTTTAGGTGACTATATAGACCGCGGGCCTGACCCTAAGGGGGTGGTGGATCTCATCTTACAGATAAAGAAAGAGGTGCGTCACGTAGTATGTCTCAAGGGAAATCATGAGGACATGTTTCTCGACTGGGTCCTCAATGGGAGGAACTACGACCTCTACCTATACAACGGAGGCGGTTCCACCATTAGGAGTTATTCACAAGACAGAGAGTTTCATCTGCCTGCAGAACATCTTGATTTCTTCACATCGCTTCGCCTTTATTATGAGACGGACAAATACATATTCGTTCACGCCGGGCTTAAGGCAGGAGTCCCACTGAAAGAACAGGATCCTCAGGAAATGATCTGGATCAGGGAGGAATTTATCTACTCCAACTACGACTTTGGCAAGCTGGTGGTCTTCGGACACACCCCTTTACAGAGGGTATTGGTGGCACCGAACAAGATAGGCATAGACACTGGGGCCGTCTACGGGGGGGAGCTAACCTGCCTGGAACTTCCGGCTCAGAGGTTTTACAGCGTTTAACCACCTTGAATTCCGTCAATTCTACAGTAGTATAAATCCGTCATTCTCCTTCCTTTTCAGCAGTAGAAGTGTAGATATCTATCATGGCCAAACAGATAGTAATGACAAGGGGTCCGGCAACGAGCCCTAGGAATCCAAATACCTTCAGCCCGCCCAAGACGCCGAAAAAGAGCAAGAGGGTGTGCACCTGTGTCCTGCCGCTGATGAGGATAGGGCGTAGAAAATTATCTGAGAGGCTTACCAAAACCCCGCCCCAGCCAAGAAGGATCAAGGCCTTGATTATGGAGCCCTGGGCAAAGAGGATAACTGCGGCAGGAACCCAGACCAAAAACGGACCTACAACAGGGAGGAAAGAAAGGAATGCCATCACCGCCCCCCAAAATACCGGGGAGGGAAGTCCCAAGACCCAAAACCCCAAACCACCCAACCCACCCTGGATCAGGGCTACCACAATCCCCCCGTAGATGGTGGCCTGGATCATCTCGACCATTCTAGCCAGAATGTCCTCTTTTTCCTTGACGGAGAAGGGGATAAGGGCCCTCACCCTTTCCATAATTGCCTCTCCATCCCGGAATAGGTAAAAGATGGCAACAGACATCAGAAAGAACTGAAAGATGGCGGTAGATAACCCCTTTATGAACTTAGAGGTTTGAGCAGCGGCAAACAGGCTAAGCTTCCTCAGATGATCCAACAACAGTGTGTTAAGGTCGAGCTGGGAGAGATCAAGGTAACGGTTCAGGAGATCCCATATCCTTTGAAAGAGGGTTGACCTCCTTAAGCCCTCTAACAATATTAGATGTTTCCCTTCCTTGATATACTTTTCAAAATAGTTATACGCCTCTATTAACTCATTGGCGAGGAGGTTAAGCAAAAAACCCGATGGAAGGACGATGACGACGATGACCAAAAGGGTCATAACGATGGCAGCCAACCCCCTCCGACGGCGAAAGGCATGATTCACCTTTTTGTAAAGGGGATAAAAAACGATGGTCAAAATAACGGCCCAAGCAAGGGGGGAGAGATAAGGGGATAGTATGCGATAAAAGAGATAGAAAGACAAGATAATAAGGGATAGTATAAATAGGCTGAAAAGGGTTTCTCTCTTCACGACACTTCCCTATCCCAGGGCCCCGATCTTTACCCCCCTCACTTGGCGACGAAGGCGCTGACTCTTCTGTGTCCAGAGGGAACGATTTTGTGGGGTAATCTCCCCTGCCTCGACTTCCGCGAGGTGGACAAGGAACCTTTCCTCCACCCCGGCGCGGCGCAATGCCTCCTCCTCCCACCGAGACAAAAGGGCTATAACCCTTTCCTTGCCCCCTGAGGCGAACAACTGGGCCAGTATGGAGATGCCCCTTGTATCTCTGCCCAGACAGGCAACCTGCGCCCCCTGGATGGCGTAAGAATTTCCATTGAAGGAAACGGCCAACCCTTCCCCCTTCTTTACCAGCTCCAAGACCTGAAGGTCGGTGATGCTATCCCCCACATACATCACATCCGAGATTCGACTCCCTCTCCTTCTCAAGATGTCCCTTAAGGCGGCCACCTTCCCCTGCCCTCCTAAAGGATCCACCTCCTCCAAGATCCTGCCGATCTTCATCCCAGCTATCTCCTCCCAGAAGATCTGGTTGAGCCTCTGAACCGTGTCTCTACTTTGTGCAGGGAGGTCATCAAGCCCTTTCGCGCCCTCCCCCCACTCCATCGGTGGCATTTGGGCGATTTCCACCGACACCTTCCGAAGATAGATCTCTTCCTCCGGAGGAAGGCTATAGCAGTCCAGCTCGAGTTTGGTGCAATATGCCTGCTGCAGGGGAAAATCGATAACCTCACAGAGGGCCCTGATGTAAGGCTCGTAGCTGGTGCTGATGATAAAGGCGGGCATCATCCTGCTGATAAATTGCAAGGTCTCAGAGGCACCAGGCATAAGGAGGATATGACCACGCGAATACTCCTCTATCTTTTTATCTGTTGCTCCGAAGGCCTTGATAAAGGGAAGGATGAGGCGTAAAGTATCGCCGGCTTCATATCCTGGTCTCTTCTCCACATAGGCCAAATAATCGTCGTACTTACTCAACAAGGAGAAAAACCTTTCCCCATGGGGAATGAAATAGGCACTTAGCTCCATAGCATTATCATTTTTGGAGATAGGACCTTCGCAGTCTGTGATAAAGATACCCATCTTAGGCCCTTAGATATTCCTCCACCTCCTGTGTCAAGGAAATCCCCTGAACCTCCTTTCCCCTGTTATCCATGACTTTGCCGTCTTTTATCCTTATCCTCCCTTCAGCCAAGGCCTTCAAGGTGAGGACGATCAGTGGTATTTCCCTGCGCACCCCTTCCTGGCGGATCCACCAAAAGAGGCCTTCCCTGCCCAAAGTGCCCTCACGCTGGGAGGCGAAGTCCTCTGCTTGGATAGGAAAGGCACAATAGGTGACAACAGGTCCTCTATCCAGCTCTTCGGTGACAAGATGCATCATCACCCCCGTGACTTGCGCCTCTCGACGGATCAATTCCTCAATTACCTGCTGCCACGCCCCGGTGGGGCCGCCGGGCAGGGCAGGGTGGAGGTTGATCATGGGGTGGCGACGGCACATCTGGGGGCTCACGATCAACATATAGCCAGCAAGCACTATAAGGTCATGGGCATAGGGAACGATCCTGTCCATCACCTCCTGATGGTATGCCTCTCGCCACCTCTCCAAATCCCTGAGACGAAGATCGGGACGAAACCGACTTGAGGAAAAGACAACAACCTTCAACCCCAACTTGTCAGCCAGATCCAAAAAGAGATCGCTTTGTTCCCCTTCCCCCCTCTCCCGGTTACAGAATACAAAGGATATCTCCCCGGGGATGAAGTCCTCCTCAATCTTTGCCCAAACCCCTTGCAGCAGCCCTCTTGCGGCCTCATCCCTGCCCGTAGAGAACCACCCAAAACGAAACGACATCTCACCCTCCTAAATGGCCTCCAGATCCGCTGTGTCGGGATAACTTTGCCTACCGTAGCCGCAGAGGCTCTTGACCGCCACCCGGTGAGCGAAGGCCAAACAATCACCCAACGACCTGCCCAGAAGCATACCGGCCAAGAAGCCGGCATTGAAGACATCACCCGCCCCCGTGTTGTCTATCACCTCTACCTTTTGCTGAGGACGAAACTCCATTTCACCCCCCTTGTATACCAGGTACGCCCCCTCTTCTGCCAACTTGCAGACTACCACCTCAGAGCCCAAAGAGAGAATCTCTCTGCATCCATCCCTATAAT
>QMLM01000173.1 GCA_003646745.1 Deltaproteobacteria bacterium
CCTCAAAATGGATTTTTCCTTTACTATCTTGGCGTAATAGACGATATTGGCGGCCGTAGGGACAGAGTCCACCAGGTTAGCCAAATAAGAGGCACCACCTATCTCATCTAGTTCCTTTTTTTTCTTCAATTCATTGGTAAGAGTTATGATGTCAAGAAGCTCGTTCCTTTCGTAAAGGGCGACCATACACTGGAAGATCTTTTGATGGGCCTCACGATAAAAGTCTTTGTCCTCTAAGACCTCCAATACCCTGTTAAGGGCGTCGTTTTCGATGAGGATGCCGCCCAAGATCGATTGCTCCGCTTCGATATTCTGCGGAGGCAGCTTCAGAGAGGTAAGGTCTACCTCTGCCTTTCCCATAATTCCTTACTCCTTAACCACCCAAAGCTTTAGCTGGGCTATCACTTGTGGATGAAGCCTTATGGGAACGGTATATACGCCTAAATTCTTTATGGGTTCCTCTAGCTCTATCTTTCTGCGATCTACAATAACCCCCTGCTCTCGCAGAGCCCCCTCGATGTCTGCAGAGGTGACCGCGCCGAAGAGTTTGCCACCTTCACCCACCGGTTTGGCAATGGTACATGATATCTCTTCAATCCTTTGGGCTAGCTTGTGTGCATCCCTCTCCATTTTGTTTAGCTTGTGCTGTAGGAGGCGCTTTTCATGCTCTAAGGCTTTCAGATTACTCGCCGTTGCCAACAACGCCTTCTTGCGGGGCAATAGGTAGTTTCGGGCATAACCATCGGACACCTTAACCAAATCCCCTGCTCTGCCCAATGAGGGGATGTCTTCCATTAGGATTACTTCCATAGTTTCCTCCTAAAACCGATATCCCCAAGACCTCATAAGGGATAATAAAGAATATAATCTTTAACTTAAAGCGACTATTTCGGCAAACTGGTAAAGGGAAGAAGGGCTACATGTCTCGCTCTCTTAATGGCCCGGGTAAGTTCCCTTTGGTGCTTGGCGCAGTTGCCTGAAATCCGCCTAGGGAGGATTTTCCCCCTCTCCGTGAGGAAATATTTTAAAAGGCGATAATTTTTATAATCGATTTTCAGGGATGTGTCGGTACAAAAACGACAAATCTTCCTTCTAGTATATTCCCTTCTGCGTCTATTTGCCGGCCTGCTCATCAACCCTCCTTTTTACCTAAGATCTCTAACTTTATGAGCGATGACTCCTATTTCCTTCTTTATCCTCCCCTGCTGTGTCTGCCAGCGTCGCTGGATAAGACCACCCTCTACAAGGACATTTCCCCCTTCCGCTTTATCTTTTGCCCACAGCTCTGACCCTTCGCCTGAAAACATTACCCTTATAGAGACATCTTCGAAGGGGAAAGCTCCTTCCTCCATCTTTTCTGAAGGAAGACTAAGGGTAAAAAAGATCACCGGTTTCCCACCAGAAGTATACCTCACCTCGGGGCCATCCCTTAGCTTTCCCGCCAAGATGACACGGTTGAAGTAAAACACTACATCTCCCCACTAACAGTCAATGTCTGATCTTCTGCCGCCTCCTCCACTTTTTCCTCCTCTTTGGGGGGTGAGAAGACGGCCTCTTTCTCCCTCTTGATGGTTAGATAGCGCAGGACCTCCTCCGTCAGACGGAGATTTCTCTCCAGCTCTGCGGTCACCTCCGCGCCTCCTTTAAAATAGAGGAGCAAGTAGTAACCTTTTGTCTTTTTCTTGATCTCGTAAGCCAGCGTCTTTAGACCCCATTCCTCGACCTTGAGCACTTCGGCTCCACGATCGTCGAGAAATTTCTTCATCCTCTCCACAAACCCATCCACCTGCTCCTTCGACATCTCAGGGTCTAAAACGATCATGGTCTCGTATGTGCGCATCTCACCCTCCTTCTGGCCTAAGCGGCCTTAAGTCCTTGGACCTAAGGCAAGGAAGACCTCTACTCTGGACGGGCTAAACCAGCGATGTAGTTTCTGCCCACCTTGACCTTCACCTTATCAGCGATCTCCAAAGTAACCACACTATCCGTCAGGCCGACGATGGTCCCGTAGAGACCGCCGGCAGTGACTACCCTGTCCCCCTTGCGCAGACTACCCAAGAGCTGTCTGTGCTCCTTGGCCTTCTTCTGCTGCGGCCTGATCAGGATGAAGTAGAAAATGGCGAAGAGCAAAATCAGGGGGATAAAGGCGGCGAAACCACCTTGACCTCCATCACCCCCTCCACCAGGGGCCATAGCATAGGCGATATCTGCTAGCATAGTATCTCACCTCCTTCCTGTTGTGAATCTTCATCACCCCCAACCCTTTGGGAGAAAAATTCGTGGCTGAATTGGTCCATCCTATCTTCTGAGAGAGCCCGGCGAATATCCTTCATAAGAGACTGATAGTAAAATAAGTTATGGATGGCGTTGAGACGATAGGCCAATAGTTCCCTGGACAGAAAGAGATGCCTGAGGTAGGCGCGGGAAAAATGGCGGCAAGTATAACAACCACACTGGGGATCTAAGGGGCCCTTGTCCTTGATGTATCGGGCATTTTTGATGTTGAGTTTGCCAAAACTGGTAAAAAGGACCCCCGTCCGGGCAAATCTGGTGGGCAGGACACAATCGAACATATCCACCCCCATCCTCACCCCTTTTAGGATATCTTCAGGAGTCCCCATCCCCATCAGGTATCTGGGTGAATCCTTGGGCAGCATGGATACCGTCAATTCCACCATCTCAAAGGTTGACTCCTTCTGCTCACCCACGCTCAGGCCACCGATGGCATAACCATCAAACCCTATCTCCGTTAACTCGTGGGCGCTTTGCCGGCGTAGTTCTGAATACACCCCTCCCTGGACGATGCCGAAAAGGGCCGCTCCATCTTCACTTTTCGCCTCCTTTGCCCGCTTTGCCCAATTGGTGGTCAACTCCGCAGCAACCTTAGCCTCCTTATAGGAGATAGGATAGGGTGCAGGGTCATCAAGGACCATCATAATATCGGCACCTAGCTCCTCCTGGATCCTTATGACCTTCTCAGGCGTAAGAAAATGGAGGGACCCATCTAGATGAGAGCGAAATCGTACCCCATCAGGCTCAACCTCCCTTAAAGTGCACAAACTCAAGATCTGAAAGCCCCCGCTATCCGTCAATATGGGACCATCCCAACCCATAAACCTACCTAAACCTCCTGCTTCTCTCACCACCTCTGTACCAGGCCTAAGGTAGAGATGATATGCATTGCAAAGGAGGATCTCTGTCCCGATCTCCTTCAGGTCTGCAGGTGCTAAGGCCTTTACGCTCCCTTGACTCCCCACAGGCATAAATACAGGGGTAGAAAATGAACCATGGGGCGTGGATATGCTTCCCAGCCTCCCATTGCCCTCTGTCTCCTTCAGCAGTTGAAAAGAGAATCCTCCTTTCACATGATCAACATCCCATCCCCATAACTATAAAACCTGTACCCCTCCCTTATCGCCTCCTGATATGCCCTCATGATGAGCTCCTTGCCCGCAAAGGCAACTACCAGCAACAGGAGGCTGGAGCGGGGGAGGTGAAAATTGGTGATCAAGGCATCGACCACTTTGAACCGATACCCGGGGTATATATAAAGATCGGTCATGCCCTCTTGAGAATGGATCTCCCCCCTCTCGTCGGCGGCAGACTCCAAGGCCCTGACCACGGTAGTACCCACTGCAAATATCTTTGCACCCTTTTTGCGGGCGGCATTGATGGCCTCAGCCGTGGGAAGGGAAATGTGAAAAAATTCCGGTTCCAAGCGGTGATCCTCCACCTCCTGTGTCCGAATGGGCTGAAAAGAACCAAGACCGACATGGAGGGTGAGGGAAACCACCTGCACCCCTTTATCTTCCATATTTTTCACCAACTCAGGGGTAAAATGCAAACCGGCCGTGGGGGCAGCTACCGCCCCCTCATAACGGGCGAAGATGGTCTGATATCCCTTTTTGTCGATCTTCTCTTCTTTTCCACCCCTTATGTATGGGGGAAGGGGTACGTGCCCTATCTTGTGAACTATTTGCCAAAAATCCCCTTGCGCCTCAAAGGAAATCCTTTTCCCTCCCCCAAAGCCGTTGCCCACCACTTCTGCCCTTAGATCAGGGGAAAAATATATTTTTGTGCCTTTTTTTAACCTCTTGCCCCTTTTAACCAGGCACTCCCAAACCTCACCCTCTAGGGGCAATTTCCTCAACAACAGAACCTCCACCCTCCCCTGGGTCTCCTTGTGCCCGAAC
>QMLM01000174.1 GCA_003646745.1 Deltaproteobacteria bacterium
AGACCTCATACTGATTTACCCATTTCCATTTCTTAAAATTATATTAAAAACAATTAATTAAGATCTTAAATTTAAAGTCTTTTCTAGAAAATTTACAGTCCTAAAAAGGCCTTTTTGACGATCTCCGACTCTAATAGCTCCCTCCCCAGCCCTGAGTGGATAGTTCTACCGGTTTGTAGGATATATCCACGGTCAGCTAGCTCCAGTGCTTCCCGCACGTTTTGCTCCACAAGAAGGATGGTATGTCCCTGTTCTTTTAATAGAGAGATGGCCTCAAACACCTCGGCGACCAATTTTGGCATTAATCCAAGAGAGGGTTCATCGAGCATTAGCAACTTTGGTCGGGCCATAAGTCCACGGCCGATGGCCAGCATTTGTTGCTCTCCCCCGCTTAGTGTCTCACCTTTTTGCTTATAACGCTCCTTTAATATGGGAAAGAGTTGGTAGACATAATCCATCCTCTCCTTTATCTCCTCGTTATTGCTGGTAGTAAAGGCCCCTAAAAGCAAATTCTCTTCCACTGTTAAAGGCCCAAAGATATGCCTTCCCTCTGGAACGTAGGTAATTCCTAACTGGACAATCTCTGCGGATTTTTTCCCGGTAATGTCTATTCCCTCAAACTCAATATCCCCTGACACCGGGCTAAGGGTCCCGACAACCGTCTTTAAAGCAGTCGTTTTACCTGCGCCGTTGGCCCCTACAATGGCAACCAACTCCCCCTTTTTTACCTCAAACGAGACCTCGTGGAGAGCAGGAATTCCTCCATAGTTGACCTTAATCTCATTTACCTTTAGCATATTTCTCCCCAAGGTATGCCTCAATTACCTTCTTCTCTTTTGCCACCTCCCCAGGAACCCCCTCGGCGATTTTCCTCCCGGCGGCCATTACAATCACCCTCTCCGAGATTGTCATTATAAATTCCATAACATGCTCGGTCAATAAAAGGGAGAGGTCTCTTTCCTTCTTTATTTTTTGCAGGGTTTGAATGATCTCCTTGGTCTCCAAGGGATTTAAACCGGCTGCGACTTCATCTAACATTAAAAGCTTAGGCCTAGTAGCCAAAGCTCGAGCCAGTTCGATCCTTTTCTGGATAGCTATTGGAAGCTCAGGAGGATATGCTTTTGCCTCTTGCATAAGATCTACTAGCTCCAATATCTTCTGGGCTTCCCTTCGGGCAACTTGCCGATCACCGGTTCGACAGAAGGCCCCGATCATTATGTTTTCTTCAACTGTCAAAGTTGGCATTATCTTCATGACTTGAAAGGTCCTAGCTATCCCTACCTTAGCAACCCGATGTGCTGGCCAGCCGGTAATATCCTTCCCATCGAAGAAGACTTTTCCGCTCGTGGGCTTATAATAACCGGCGATGCAATTAAACAAGGTGGTCTTACCAGCTCCATTTGGGCCGATGAGTCCTACAATTTCCCCCGCCTTCAATTCGAAGGATATATCGGCGTTGGCTAACACCCCGCCAAATTCTTTATGTAGATTTTTGACCTCCAGCAGCATGAATCAACCTTTTCCTTCTGATCCTCTCAATGATGCCCCAAATCCCCCTTGGTTCACGTGCGGCGATAACCATTATTATAAGGGCATAAATAATGAAATCTATGCCGTAAAAACCCTTCCCACCCAGCAAGGCGGCTAGATACATATCTAGAGGGATAAGAAGTGCCGCACCGATTATAGGGCCCCATATAGAGCCGGCTCCGCCGACCATAGCCGTCATGGCAATTAAAATAGTTAAATCAATATGCATGACACATCGGGGATCGATATACAGATGGTAGACCGCATAGAAGCTGCCGCCTACCGCCCCCATGGCCGCGGTAATAAGATAGGCTTTGACCTTTGTCCATGTAACATTGATCCCCAGGCTCGCCGCAGCATCTTCATTATCCCTAACAGCCTGCAACTCATATCCCAGCTTCGATTTCCTGAGCCAATTCATGAACAAGAATTGCGCTGTAAAAAGACCAAAAATAAAGTAATGATAACCAACTGTACCAAACTCCATAAAAGTGAAGTTGGGGGTAGGTTTTATCGGCAGTTCTACACCGCGTGCTCCCCCGGTCCAATCCCAGAAGAGAAATAGCTGCTGCCATACCAGGGCAACGCAAAGAGTAGCGATGGCAAAGTAGTGACCTCGAAGCCGAAACATGGGATAGGCGACGGCGAGTGACTCTGCTACAGCAATAAAAATGCCTACAGGAACGGTGACCCAAAAAGGTACACCCCACCAAGTTATCATAAGGGCAGTAGCATAAGCCCCAAACCCTACATTTTTGGCCTGCCCCAAATCCACTTGCCCTCCATATCCCCCTATAAGATTCCAGCCCAAGCCGTACATAGCGAACAGAAGAAAATTGATCATAACCGCTCTTGGATAAGAGGAGTGCACAATCCAGGGGAAGATGAAGACGAAGACAAGGAAGGCCACAAAAGCGATCCTCTCGGATAAGGGAAGATCAGCAAGTGAAAATGTATCTTTTATTACCGCAACAATTGCTCTCACTTTACCACCCCAAAAGGCCTCGTGGCCTAAAAACTACCACAAGGAAATAGGCAAGATAGACGAAGGAAATCTTTAGTTGGCTCAGGTATTGGCCAGCCACCATCTCTATTACGCCAATGATTAAACCGGCGAGGAAAGCCCCACGGATGCTTCCAAATCCCCCCAAAGCAACGGTAGCAAAAGCAATCATGACGAAAAGCATCCCCACAGTGGGAGTCAAGTAATAGAAATTGGCCAATAGCCCTCCCGCTATTGCTGCAGTGGCTCCGCCAATCCCCCAGGCAAAAGCGTTCATCTTTTCCGTATCTATCCCCATGTATCTAGCCGCCTCTGCGTCAATTGAGGTAGCCCTTAAAGCCCTCCCCAACTTCGTCTTCTCTATCATCCAGTAAATCAACATAAATAATAGGATGCTAAATCCCGCGGCAGTCAGTTTGCCTACATCAAATATAAGCCAACCTAAAGAAACAGTTTTTCCGATCAAGATTCCTTTATGGATGGCCAGCGGACTCGGCCCCATGATAAACATGACCAAATAACGCAGAAATAACATTAACCCAAATGTCCCGAAGAGCTGAGCTACCATGGGTCCTCGTAAAAGGTAGCGGATGAGAAGATAATAACTTGTAATGCCTAACAGAAATCCCACCACTGCAACGATAGGCAGGGAGATTAACGGCTCAACAGAAAGAAGAGTTGAGGTTAAAAAGGCACCGTACATTCCTATCATTAGGAACTCACCATGGGCGAAATTAACGATATTCATTACGCCAAAAATAAGCGTCAGTCCCAAAGCGATAAGGGCAAAGATAAACCCCATTAATATACCCGAACTCGCTATCTGTGCCGCTAACTCCATCTTCCCCTTCTAACTAAGCTATTCTTTTTTGAATAAGGCGACAATAAACACCAAAAAACCTGTTTTCGGACGTTTTAATATAAAAAACTGAGCAATAAATATAGTTTTTTTGCGGCTTTTCAACTATATTTATTGCTCAGCAGAACACCTTAACTTACTCAATCTCCTTAAGATAACTCACTGTCTCTTTCTCGCTTCAACCCTCACTTTTTAGGGAACCTCACCTATCCTCTGCCGCCCCCAGAGTGTGAAGGGGGTGAGCTACTACTTCCAACCCGGGAAGGGATAGATCATTTTGGCGGTGGCCAGTTCAAAAGGATAGATGACCTCTAACCTTCCCCCCGGATATCCCTGATACTGAGCAATTACCCCAGATCCCAATATATTCTGATGTGTATCTCCTGGAAAAGGAGAACCAAACTTTATCCCCTTCCAGGGCATGATAAGCTCATCCCCTGAGATCTCAAGTTCATTAAATGCCTTCCTGAGTGCCTCAGGTTTGGTCGACCTGGCATTATTCAGGACGTAAGCCCAAGCATGGAGACTGGTAAAAGACTTCGCCTCATTCCCAGTAAGGTCAACACCCGTTCTTTGCTTATACAATTTATTAATTTTGCCCACTATCGGCTTAACATTGGCCAATGCGGGGCAAAAGGTTGTACGGGTCAAGATACCATTAACATTAGCTCCCAACGTCTTATAAAATTCTGGTACAAGAAACCCAGCGTCTTGTCCCCAGATTAGACGGGGTGCAGCACGCATTGACTTCAGCGTCTTGATGAAAAGGATAGCATCTGAAACATAAGGA
>QMLM01000175.1 GCA_003646745.1 Deltaproteobacteria bacterium
CAACAGACTGTTTATTGTTGACAAATTTCCCTCTATCCTCTCCAGGGGTCCTTGCAACTTCTTTTCCCTCTTCAAGCCCTCTCTCAACCTCTTTCTCCCTTGGCTTACCGTGCTGTAATCTAGTTTCATTATCTCTCCTATTTCCACGCCCTTCAGTCCGCCATACTCCCTAGGTTGACACCGGGGAGTGTTTGGCCGATAATAAATTTATTAGTTCCGAATGATGAGGTATTGGAGGTGAAGGTCAAAGGCAGGGGTTGGAAGTTCGGAGATGACGTGGATACCGATGCCATCATCCCCGCCAGGTATTTGAACACTTCAGACCCCCGGCAATTGGCCGAGCACTGTATGGAGGGCATTGATCCCGGTTTTGCCCAGAGGGTCCGTCAGGGCGATATCATCCTTGCCGGTAAGAACTTCGGTTGTGGTTCATCCAGGGAGCATGCCCCCATTGCCATCAAGGCCGCAGGGGTCTGTTGTGTGATCGCCAAGGGATTTGCCCGGATCTTCTATCGCAACGCCTTTAACATTGGACTTCCCATCCTGGAGTCCGCCGAGGCGGTCGAGGGCAGCCAGCAGGGGGATGAGCTGGAGGTGGATTTAGGCAAAGGGGAAATCCACAACCTTACCCGCGGGGAGATCTTTTTCTCTCAACCCATCCCCCCCTTTATGCAGGAGTTGATCAGGGATGGGGGGTTGATAAGGCACATCGCCAAGAGGTTAAAGGGGACCGCTTGAAGAGACAGAGGCGCTATCGGAGTTGGATGACAAAGGATGGGTTGGTACCCTTCCGGGTGAGGGTTAAAGAGACTGATCTCTACATCCTGGCTCAGAGGGTCCTCGAGAGGGAGGCCGAGGAGGCGACCGTTTGCTTCCGTCAGCAGATAGAAGAGTATATTAAAAGGGAGCCCCTCTTTATGGAGAGCCTTCTTCCCCTTCCATTAGACCCATTTGCGCCGGAAATCATTAAGGGGATGCTTGCTGCCTCACAGAAGGTCGGGGTGGGACCCATGGCCGGGGTAGCTGGTGCCATCGCAGAGTTTGTGGGCAAGCGGCTTTTATCTTTCAGTTCCGAGGTGTTAGTGGAAAACGGCGGAGACATATTTATCCAGATAAGTAACGAGAGGATAATCGGGATCTTTGCCGGCCGTTCACCCTTAAATATGAAGGTAGGGATACGAGTTCCACCCGAGAAGACCCCCCTGGGGGTATGTACATCATCCGGCACGGTGGGGCATTCTCAAAGCTTTGGCAGGGCGGATGCCGTTTGTGTCATCTCTCCCTGGGCCACCTTGGCTGATGCAACAGCTACCTATTTGGGAAACATGGTGCGCAACAGAGAGGATATAGAAAAGGCTATAGAAGAAGGAAAGAGGATCTCCGGGGTGGAGGGTATTGTGATTGTGTTGGACGATGTCCTTGGGGCCTGGGGGGACTATGAGCTGGTGAAGTTATAGGAGGGGATACCTATGTTGTACACCCAAAAGATAGTCTTGCGTTTCTCCAAGAAGACATGGGATAAACCCATTGTGTATAGGCTGGCGAAGGACTATAATTTGATCTTTAACATACTTAAGGCAAGCGTCTTCCCCAAACAGGAGAGCCTCATGGTTTTAGAGCTAAGTGGTACTGAGGAGAACTATCATCGGGGGATAGAGTACCTGATGAGCAAAGGGATCACTGTTGAACCTATAGAGCACGACATCGAGCGGGATGAGGCTGTCTGCATCCACTGCGGGGCTTGTACTGCTGTTTGCCCCACAGGGGCCCTCTCCATCCACAGGGAGACCATGGAGGTATCCTTCTGCACCGAAATGTGTGTAGGGTGTGAGCTTTGCATCAAGGCCTGTCCTGTACGGGCCATGAAGGCCAGTTTTTAGGGTGGGCCTCTTGCATGAATTCCAAGTACAAGAGGGTTGCTGTTGCCATGAGCGGAGGGGTGGACAGTTGTGTGGCTGCTGCCCTTCTAGTGGAAGAGGGCTATGAGGTCATCGGCCTCTGGATGCATTTGTCAGGGGAAGGTCACCCTGAGAGGTATTTATCCTTCCGCGATGCGTTGCGCTCAGCCAAGATACTGAAGATCCCCCTTTACGCCATAGACCTGCGCCGTCTCTTTCAAGAGGAGATCATCAATTACTTCCTTCGGGAATATCTAGCTGGTAGGACGCCCAATCCCTGCGCCCTCTGCAACCCCAAGATTAAATTTGGTGCCTTAATGGAGAGGGCCTGGGAGTTGGGGGCTGAACTGTTTGCTACGGGCCACTATGCACGGGTAAAGTGGGACTGCCGTGCGGGCAGGTTTCTCCTGCTCAGAGGCATCGATAGGGCGAAAGACCAGTCCTATTTTCTCTGGGGGTTGTCTCAGAGGCAACTGTCTCGCTGCATCTTCCCCAATGGGGAGCTCAGTAAGGAGGAGGTAGGGGGGATGGCAAAAAAGATGGGTTTTCCCCTGACCGAGCGGGGGGAGAGCCAACAGATATGTTTCATTCCTGAGGGAGATTACCGAGAATTTCTGCGGACAAGGCTTAAGAAAAGACTGCCCCCCAGGGGTGAGATCGTCGACAAGAACGGCCGGCCTCTGGGGAGGCATAAGGGGATCTTCAGCTTTACCATCGGGCAAAGACGGGGGATAGGGATACCCTCTCGCAGACCCTATTATGTCTTGAGGATAGATCCCGCTGCCAATCAGGTAGTGGTGGGGGCGAGAGAGGATCTCTTTGCCAGGAGATTGGTGGCTAAAGGGATGAACTGGATCTCCATACCACCTCCTCAAGAGAAAATCAGGGCGATGGGAAAGATCAGATACCGCCACTCAGGCAGCCCTTGTACGGTGACACCCAGCGCAGGGGATGAGGTCGCTGTTGAATTCGATGAACCTCAAGAGGCCATTACCCCGGGTCAGGCCTTGGTTTTATACCAAGACGAGGTACTGTTAGGTGGAGGATGGATAAAAGAGGTCAACAATGGGGAAGGGTAAGGGTAGGGTTGCCATTGTAACCTTGGGGTGCAAGGTCAATCAATTCGAGAGCGATGCCATTGCAGAGGCCCTGGAGCAGGAGGGTTGGGAGGTGGTCACCTTTGCCCCAGGGGTGGATCTTACCATCATCAACACCTGTGTGGTCACCGCCAGGGCCGAGGCAGAGGCAAGGCGATGGATCCACAGGGCGAGGAGGGTAAACCCCGAGGGGCTTCTGCTTGTAGCAGGTTGTTACCCGCAGATCGATCCCGAAGGGGTGATTTCCCTTGGTCCTGATGGGGTAGCAGGGAATCAAGAAAAGGAGTCCATAGTTGAAATCGTGGAGAAGATGTTGCAGGGGAGGAGACCTGTTGTCAGGGTAGGGGACATTTGGAAAGCAAAGTCTCCACCCGCCTTACAAACCGCTCATTTCCGCAACCACACCCGTGCCTTTCTGAAGATCCAAGATGGGTGTAACGCCCGTTGTAGCTACTGTATCGTTCCCTTGGCTAGAGGCAGGAGTCGCAGCGTACCTGTTTCCCAAGTCCTTGCCTCAGTGCGAAAGCTCGCTGCAGTAGGTTATCGGGAGGTTGTTCTCTCAGGCATCCATCTTGGTCTTTATGGCCAGGATCTTGTCCCCAAGACCTCCCTTTTGGAACTGCTGCGCCAAATAGAAGATGAACAGCCCCCTTCCCGCATTCGTCTCAGTTCCCTGGAGCCACAGGAGGTGACTCCGGAGTTAATCGATTTTATCTCCACCTCCCAGAGGATTTGCCCACATCTTCACCTCCCTTTGCAGAGCGCATCAGATGAGATCCTTCGGCGCATGGACCGCCCCTATACCGGAGAGTTTTTCCGTGAGTTGATATTTCAAATCTACGAAAGGGTCTCCGATGTGGCCATTGGCGTCGATGTTATGGTGGGTTTTCCAGGTGAGGATGAGAGGGCCTTTCAGAGGACCTATGAATTATTGCATGCTCTTCCCATCAGCTACCTGCATGTCTTTCCTTTCTCACCACGGCCGGGGACTAGGGCCGCCGAGATGCCCCAGCAGGTACAGGCGCAAAAGAAAAAAGAAAGGGTAAAGGCGCTGCGCGCCCTCAGCAGGGAAAAGAGGACAGCCTTTTATTCCCGCTATATAGGCAAGACTCTCACCCTATTGCTAGAACATCGGCGGCAGGGGGGGATGTTAAGGGGGCTGTCCAGAAACTACATCTTCTGTCTC
>QMLM01000176.1 GCA_003646745.1 Deltaproteobacteria bacterium
CCCTTCAGCCACCGCCCGGATAAACTGGCGATGAACTGTATCGATTACCTCCTGGAGCAGAATTCTCTCCTCCTGGGTCATTTCTCTAAAGGGCGAACCGATATCTTTGTGGGGACCACTTTTTATCACGTACCCTTTATAGCCTATCTTTTTCAACAGCTCCTCTATATTAGCGAACTGCATCACCACCCCAATGCTGCCGGTGATAGTCCCCGGGTTGGCTACAATTTCGTCGGCCCCACAGGCTACATAATATCCCCCTGAGGCCGCCACCCCTCCCAGAGAGGCCACCACCTTCTTTGATCTTCTGGCCTTGATCACTTCACGATATATCTCCTGGGAAGCTCCTACCCCTCCACCTGGAGAATCTATACGCAAAACGATCGCCTTTACCCCACCATCGCTTACAAAGGACTTGATCTGTCGGATGACCTCCCTGGAGTTAGAGATAACCCCAGTGATCTCCACCACCCCTACTTTATCTCCCAGGGCAAAAGAAGGGGTTTCTCTCCTGAACATATAGGTCAGAAGCAGGATGGATCCCACAAAAACAATCAAGATTACACCAATGACGATGAGCCCTACCAAGACCGGGTGTTTCTTCATCATCCACCTCCCTGTCCAGAAGGACTATAGTTTGATAACTCCACTCCTAACTCCTCAGGGGTTAGGGTAACCACTTTGACCTTAAGGACACCGAAATCATGGCGAAGGAGTTTGCCTGCCAACCTATCTGTTTCCCCTTTAATGGTCAACCTCCAGGTGAATTTATTGGGCTCAATCTCAACGATGGTAAAGGATTGAACCTCCGCCTCTTTCTTTAAAAATTCCTCTAATTCCAGAAAAACTCCATAACTTTTGACCCCCGCCACTATGAACTTAACTTCACGCAAAAAGGGCCTCACCTTCTCTTGTTCCAAAAGCCCTAAAGACTCCAACTTCCTTTTTACCCCCTTGGTATCGACTAGGACCTCAAGCAATACCTGATATCCGCTGGCAAGTGTGGCTTCCTCCAAGATTTTATAGCTCAAGACGAATGACTCGGGCTTATTGTAAAGTCCTTCGGCCAAGGTCTCGTGTTGCTCCTCCAAAGTCTGGAATGTAACCATACCCCTAACGGCCTCTTCCACTGCCCTCTTTAACCCATCCCTTACAGCTATCTCAATACTGGGAGGTGGAAGATCTTCTGCCTTCTCGCTCTTGCCCAAGACGACAAAGGTCTCCTGAGCCCACCCAAGATTAAAGGTATTGAAGACCAAAAACACCAAAGGGATGATCATCAAGGTCCTTTTCATCTGTCTCCTTTATATCTTTATATCAAAGCTCGGGTTATCCAAAGGGGGCCGAAGACATCCCTCTGGTAGGCCCGCAGCATCCCCGCCTTGATCAGATCCAAGAGGGCGAGGAAGGTGATGATCAGCTCATCGCGCGATGCCACTGGAGAAAAGAGGGATGAAAAAGGAACGGCTTCCCCTGCTCCCTGAAGTTTCTCCCACAACTCCTTTATCTTGTCCTTCAGGGTTATCCTCCCCAAGGTAACCTCATGAAATTCTTCCACCTCACGACGCTGCAAAAGATCGCGCAGCGCATCGATGAGGTGAAAGAGATTCGCCTCTATCTCGCCCTCCTCAACCTCAATCTCCTCGGCAAACCTGACAAAGACATCCCTTTCCAATATCTCTCGATGAGAAAGATGTTCAGCAGCCTCTTTGAACTTCTTGTACTCTAAAAGACGATGAACAAGCTCTGTGCGAGGATCTTCTTCCTCATCCTCTCCTTCATCTACAGGGGAGGGCAGAAGCATCCTAGACTTTATATACATGAGGGTGGCCGCCATCAACAAGAACTCTCCCGCTATATTTAGATCAAGGGCCTTCATTAATCTTATATATTCAAGGTATTGTTCGGTGATCAAGGCGATGGGGATATCATATATATCTAGTTGATTCCGCTTGATGAGATGAAGCAATAGGTCTAAAGGCCCTTCAAAGACATCGACCTTTACCCGATAAGACTCCATGTTATATCTCCATGGCTTCCCTTACCTCACCCATGGTGTTGCGGGCCACTCCCCTCGCTCTTTCGGTTCCGTCTCGGATGATCTCCTCTACCTCTCCCCGATGGTTGAGGTAGTAATTCCTCTTCTCTTTTATGGGTGCGAGATACTCCTTCAGCCTCTTGGCCAGCATATTCTTGCAATCGCGGCAGCCTATCCCTGCCCGCCGGCACTCCCTATCGATTTCACGAACGAGGTCAGGTTCGGTATAGATGCGATGATAGGAGAAAACGCTGCAGACCTCCGGATCCCCGGGATCCTTGCGGTATCCCCTCTGTGGGTCGGTGACCATCTGTCCAATCTTGGCCTCCAGAACCTCCTCAGGGTCGGAGATGTAGATGGCGTTGTTATAGCTCTTGCTCATCTTCCTGCCATCGATCCCCATTAAGATTGGAACCTCGGCCAATAGTGCCTCCGGAAGGGGAAATACCTCCCTATACAGATAGTTAAACCTGCGGGCAATCTCCCTAGTGATCTCTAAATGGGGGAGTTGGTCTTTGCCGACAGGGACATAGTTGCCTTTATACATGAGGATATCAGCGGCCTGCAGTACAGGATATCCGAGAAAACCATAAGTACCCACCTCTTTGTCACCTAGCTCCTCCTGCTGCTCTTTGTAGGTGGGATTGCGCTCCAACCAACCCAGCGGGGTAATCATGGACAGCAGCAGATGTAATTCAGCGTGTTCCTTTACCCACGACTGGACAAAAAGGGTGCTGCGCTGAGGATCTATGCCCACGCTTAGCCAATCTATGAACATCTCTATCAAGCTCTCCTTGATGACGGAGGTATTCTTGTATTCAGAAGTGAGGGCGTGCCAATCAGCGGCGAAGTAAAAACACTCATATTCGTCCTGCAGGCCCCGCCAGTTCTCTAGGATGCCGTGGATATGGCCTAGATGGGTCTTTCCGGTGGGGCGCATGCCGCTCAATACACGCCTATTCTCCATACTATCCCCTCCTAGATGTTTGTTCCCAGAAAGATTTGTACACCGAACCTAATAATAGGAAAGACAAAGAATTCGACCGCTCGGGCAATGATCAAGAAGATAAGGATCAAAAACCCGTATGGTTCTATCTTGGCAAAGGCCTCTGCCTTAGCAGGGGGAAGAAGTCCGATCAAAACCCTACCCCCATCAAGAGGGGGAATGGGGATGATATTAAAGACAGCCAATCCTATATTGATCACCACCCCCACCTTTAACATAAGCAGGACGGGGATAAACACCTTGAGGAACAAGGGGGAGGGTGAAAAGGAGAGCTGGTGCAAAGACCGGAAGGTGATGGCGAAGACCCCCGCCAATAGTACATTGGTCACCGGGCCAGCCAATGCTACCCACATCATATCTCTGCGGGGATCTTTAAAATTTAGGGGATTTATAGGAACGGGTTTTGCCCAACCGATCATTCTGGTGAAAAAAAAGACCAATGTCCCCACCAGGTCGAGGTGCTTTATAGGATTGAAGGTGAGTCTGCCTGCCAACCGTGGCGTCGGATCTCCCAACCTATCGGCCACCCACCCATGGGCGACCTCATGAAAGGTCACAGCTAAGAGAATGGGCAAAACCAAAATGGAAATCTGTTGAATAGTTGAACCCACAACCGCCTCAAGAATAACACTTTCTCTAAATTATCAGAGCGAAGCTACAAAGTCAAACTTGCTCGGCCAGGTAATTGACACGGACATATTTTATCTCATCCTCCCTGGTCTTTATCTTCCCTTCAAGATGGGCCAGCAACAGGGAGTCTAGAATTTCCCGGTAGATAGGTCCCGGTTGAATGCCCAATTTCTGAAGGTCCTTCCCCCGTAGAGTCACCTTCATGTCCTTAAGCTTGGTGAAAAAGAGGGAGATTGCCTTCTTTACTTCCTTATGCTCTGTTTTGGCCATTAAATAGAGAAGAACCTCGATGGGGAGGGGCCTAAAAAGGGTATATATCTCTCTTGGCTTCATCCGCCCCCTGGGGGCCTTTTGCAGCACAATAAACCCTTCCTTTCTTCCCTCTATTAATCTCTTTCTGTATCTTGGGGGCAGGGAAAGCCTCTGGGCCATCTTCTCCAGCTCCTCAGACTGCAATTGATCGGCCAAGCCAAAGAGGTAAACCATCCACCTCAAATAG
>QMLM01000177.1 GCA_003646745.1 Deltaproteobacteria bacterium
ATAATTAGTACATCAGCCTTCATCCTCTCGGGCCCGTTATTCATCCGTATCTCCCCTCTTATCCATGTTCCGCACCACTGCCTCACCAAATTGTGAACAACGCAAAAGGGTTGCCCCTCTTAGCTGGCGGTAAAGGTCATAGGTAACTGTTTTGGCCTCGATGGTCTTCTGCAAGGCCCCCTCAATGAGCCGGGCGGCTTCCGTCCAACCAAGGTACTCTAACATCATGGCCCCGGAGAGGATCATGGAGCTGGGGTTCACCTTGTCTTTACCGGCATATTTGGGGGCGCTTCCGTGGGTCGCCTCAAAAATGGCTACCTCATCCCCCATGTTGGCCCCGGGGGCCATCCCTAACCCCCCTACCTGGGCAGCACAGGCATCTGAGAAATAGTCGCCGTTGAGGTTGGGCATGGCCAAGACATCGTAATCCTCTGGCCTTAAGAGGACCTGTTGAAACATGGCATCAGCGAGGCGATCTTTTATGACGATCTTTCCCTCGGGTAATTCGCCACAAAATAGCTCCTCCAATTCATCCTCCTTGATCACCTCTGTGAGAAACTCCTGTTGTGCCACCTCATAGCCCCAATCCCGAAAGGCTCCTTCGGTGTACTTCATGATGTTCCCCTTGTGAACTAGGGTCACGCTGCGCCGCCCTTTCTCCACAGCATACTCGATAGCCCTCTTCACCAGCCTCTTACTTGCAAAGGGGCTGACTGGCTTTATCCCTATACCCGATCCTGACCTGATCTCTACACCCAACTCTTCCCTCAAGAAGCGGATCAGCCTTTTTGCCTCCTCGCTTCCTCCTGACCACTCTATCCCCGCATAGACATCCTCGGTGTTCTCTCGGAAGATGACGAAATCGACTTTTTCGGGCTCTCTCATTGGAGAAGGGGTACCGGGGATATGGCGAATGGGCCTTATGCAGACATAGAGGTCAAATATCTGCCTCAGTGCCACATTAAGGCTGCGGAATCCGCTGGCCACCGGAGTGGTCAAAGGACCTTTAATGGCTACCTTACAATCGCCTATGGCCCGCAGGGTCTCGGCAGGGAGGGGATCGCCATATCGCTTTATGGCCTCCTCTCCCGCCCACACCTGTTGCCAGACGATCTTTCTGCTTCCGGCGTAGGCCCTCTCTACCGCTGCATCTATCACCAAAACGGCCGCACGCCAGATATCCGCTCCTACCCCATCACCCTCAATAAAGGGGATGACGGGATCATCGGGCACATGGATCGCCCTTGCGTCCTTTACCTCTATTTTGCCTCCCATCCCTCAGGCCAAATCCTCCGCCTTGACCAACTCCTCAAACCTTAGATCCATCCCCAGGATACCTACAATTTCTTCATCCTCATTCCTTATGGGGGCAGAAACGGTTATGCAGAGGGCACCAGTTATTACGGAGGTGTAAAAATTGGTCACATGTACCTTCCCTGACTTGAGGGGTTCTATAAACCACTCTCGGTTGGAGTAATCTACATCGGTGCCGATATGCTCGTACTTGGCTCGATCTTCAGGACGGGTGATATTTCTGGTAATCTTGTGCCCCTTCAGGTCGGTGACGTAGAGGAATTGGATAAAAGGGTTCTCCTGCTCGACCTTTTCCAAATATGCCTCTTGACGAGCTGGGTCCATGGACCTTATTTCAGGATCCTCCACCACTTCCTCGATGAGTTGGGCGGCCATCTCATAAGCCCTTTGTTTTATCATATCAAAATCGGAGATGAAGAGCTCGGGAAGATACTTGCGGGCCTTTTTCTCCATCTCCTCAGAAGAGATATCGGTGGTCCTTCCCTGGGCATACTCCTCTTTCACCCACTTATATATCTTGGCCACCCCGGGGTGCCTCTTGTCCACACGATCCTCACCGGTCAGGGCGAAGTAGGAATTGATCCATTGGGCGATCCCTGCTGTGCCCGATTTGTCATTTATAGCAACAGTAAGGGCTCTGTTGAGAATCTTTTCAGTGTTGAAGATGTTATAAATCTCCTCATTTTTGAGGATCCCATCGGCGTGGATGCCAGCCCTTGTAGTGTTAAACTCCGCTCCCACAAAGGGATAGTTTTTGGGGATATGCTCTCCGATAACCCTCTCGTAATAATTCCTAATCTCGGTAATCACGGTGGTGTCAATCCCATTCTGGTCTCCCGTGAGGCTGATATACTCGATGATCAACCCCTCGATGGGGGCATTGCCGGTCCTTTCACCAAAACCGAGCAGGGTACCGTTGACAGCACAGCATCCATATAGCCAAGCAGTGGTGGAATTTATCAGAACCTTGTGGAAATCGTTGTGGCCATGCCACTCTAGCTCCTCGGGGGGGATCCCTGCATCATCCACCATGGCCCTCACCAGCTTTGGAACACTACGGGGCAAGGCAGCCCCTGGGTACGGAACCCCCAATCCCAAGGTATCACACATCCTGATCTTTACCGATTCGCCCCCCTCCTCGGCTAAGCGCATGAGCTCTTGGGCTAAGGGGACGACGAATCCATAGATATCCGCCCTGGTGATATCCTCAAAGTGGCAGCGAGGCTTCACACCTGCCTCTAAGGCCGCCTCCACGACCCGAAGATAGTCTATCAGGGCGGCCCTCCTGTTCTTGCCCAATTTTAAAAAGATGTGATAATCAGATACAGAAACCAGGATCCCTGTCTCCTTGAGACCCATATCACGGACCAGTTTAAAATCACCCTTATCCGCCCTTATCCATCCCGTTATCTCAGGGTACCGATATCCCCTCTCCAGACACCGCTGGACAGCCTCTTTGTCCTTATCGCTGTAGAGAAAGAACTCGGTCTGGCGGATCACACCGTTAGGGCCTCCTAACCTGTGAAGCATGTCATACAGATCCACCATTTGCTGTACAGTATACGGAGGCCTAGCTTGTTGTCCGTCTCTAAAGGTGGTATCGGTAATAAATATCTCCTCTGGAGGGTCTATAAGCTCAACCCGGTGGTCGAATTCAACCCGACATACCTCCTCGTAGGGGAAGATGTCCCTGAACAGATTGGGCTCATCTACATCCTGTAGCTTAAACCTCTCCCTCTTCTTGATACGGTTATCGAGAAAACTCTTTCCCCTCTTCATTATCACCATCTTCTCCCCTCCGTAGTTATTGTTACGGTAACCAATGATATTTGTAATGCAAAACAGTGTCAATATTTTTCCATCAATCCTTCCTCTCACCCCTTGGCTTACTTCCTATACCATAAAAAGAAAAATTTCATTAATTGCTTGCCAGGTACAGTATTATGTGGTAACAAAATATGTGATTTATTTCTCAATAAAAGGAGACCCGAATGATCCCTTGGGAGTATGCCTTTAGAATATTTCTGCTGGGCTTCTCAGGGGTATTTGTCACCCTGGGGATACTGGTCATCGCCATCCTCATTATGGGAAAGGTGGTCAAGCTTCTCAGAAGATAGCTAAAATTTGTTAAAGGAGGACCTTATCATGGCGGAGTTTCTCAATACCATGTTATGGAAAACTGGTTTTATGGGCCTGGAGATAAAGCATCTGATCATGTGGCTCATAGGCTTTCTTTTCATCTATCTGGCCGTAAAAAAGGATTATGAACCCCTCCTTTTGCTGCCCATAGGGTTTGCTATCTTTATCGTCAATCTCCCTTTCACTGACCTCATGGAAAAGGGCGGTCTGCTGCGGATCTTCTACCATTTCGGGTTGGAGTGGGAAATAATCCCCCCTCTCATCTTCCTGGGGTTAGGGGCTATGACCGATTTTGGCCCCCTGATTGCCAATCCCAAGACTTTTCTGTTGGGTGCCGCCGCCCAGTTTGGGGTATATGTAGCCTTCTTCGGGGCCCTCTTGTTAGGCTTTAAGATTCCTGAGGCCTGTTCTATCGGGATCATCGGTGGGGCCGATGGGCCTACTACCATATACACCACTGTTGCCCTGGCACCTCACCTATTGGGGGCCACGGCAGTGGCGGCCTATTCCTATATGTCCATGGTCCCCATCATTCAACCACCCATTATGAAGCTGCTTACCACAAAAAAAGAACGCAAGATCATCATGCGCCAGTTGAGGCCTGTTTCCCGCTTAGAAAGGGTCATCTTCCCCTTGGCCACCACATTGATTATCTGCCTCATCGTCCCTCCCGCTGCTCCCC
>QMLM01000178.1 GCA_003646745.1 Deltaproteobacteria bacterium
ATCGGTCTATGGATCAGATATATCCAATTATCTTGTATCCCATGTTTTCTCTTTTTCAGTAAATCTGCCTGTAATAGGATTAAATCGGAGTGTAAGAACTTACTGATTTCTATTAGGGCCCTAATCGCCCAACCCTTCCCATCTATACTCTTTTCTAAGATAAAGGAGTAACCCTCTATTTTTCCCTTCTTTAGGCACCCCTCTATCTTGCTTTGGGCCCTCTTTGCTTCATATGAACCTGCCAGGATAAACGATGCTTTTTTCCCGGGGTAGAATCTCTTTATGCCTTCATTTGCAGTCTTTATTACTTTTGGCAAAGTCTTCATCTCATCTGGGGAGCCGATGAAGGGGATACCGATAACTATCTCACTCCCTTTCAACGGCTTAATTTCCTTCTGAACTCTTTTTATGATCTTTTGATAGATGTCTTCTTTCATAACAGATGAGCTGGTCTTATCTACCATTTTTCACCTTTGCATTGGTGGATTTTGCTCAAGAAGGGGGTTAAGCAAAGGGCCTAAAGGGGTCTTCTTAAATATCATTGAACAATCGTTTGCTTTTATGAGGGCGATGATAGAGGAAACGCTCCCTCTTTTTTTTCTTGGCCTGATAAAGCATTTGGTCTGCCTTCTTTAGAAGAGATGCTGCATCGGTGATTGCTTTATCCTCGGTAGAGGATATCCCAGAACTTATGGAAATTGGCATGGATATAACCCCAATGTTCATCGGGTGTTTTAGAAAAAACGATTGGAGACGGGCCACAAATTTGCGGGTCTCCTTGATGGTTGTATTGGGCAGGATGATGACAAATTCATCTCCGGCAAATCTCGCAACGATATCTGTCTCCCGAATCATCTCTATCAGGTGTTTTGCAACATATTTGAGTAAATCATCGCCCAAGTCATGGCCATATCGGTCGTTCACTGTTTTAAAGTCGTCTAGGTCAAGGAATACCAATGACAGGGGTGTCCCATAGCGCTCCGCCCTTTTGATCTCCCGCTCCAGCACCCTTGCCATGACCCGGCGATTGAGTAATCCGGTCAGCGGGTCCCAGTATGCGAGCAATTTCAGTTTCTCATGAGCCATTACATTCGACAGGCAAATGGAGACCTTAATGCTGAGCTGCTCAAACAGACTTGTGTCCATACCGGGCGAAAAGCGGTGTTTGGAATAATCGCCTTGGTTCAAGCTGCCAATAATTTCACCGTTAAGGGTTAAAGGAGATATTGCGAGGGATCGGATGGGATAATTTTGTCTTTGCGGAAAGAGCTTGTAAAAAGGCTCAAGGTGGTCGTTAACCAATATGGGTTTTAAGCTGCCTTTTATGAGCCCTAAAAATACCTCTCTATCTATGAGGTTAAGGCGCTCCTTGAGGATCTCCGAGTACGCTAATTCTTGGATGAGATTGGATATATCGCTCTTGTCGATCATAGAAATCCAGACAAAGGGAACCCCCATTTTTTCCTGTATTTCGGTAAGTAATGTTTTAAAAAGATCCTTAAAGTTAAGGATTGACAATATATTTGTTTCGATTTCGAAAAATTTACGCGATATCTCTTGATTTATCTTTAGTATTTCTAGAATCTCTTTAAAATCGGCCATATTTCTTAATATAGGGCGTTAGGGAAGGAAGTTATTTAATTAATAATGTTATTAGAGAAATACTACATACGATCGATATTGGCAACAAATTTTTGTGGCTTTCTTTGTATTTAGTACGATCACTTTCTGCTCGCCTCGAAGATAGCTCGGACCTTCTGGATTGTGTCGGCCTCCAGGGGTGATTTATCTTCCCTGTAGCGCCTTACCCTGGCGAACCTCAGGGCCAATCCTCCGGGATAGCGGGGGCTTTCCTGGAGGTCGCTAAATGCGATCTCCACCACCAGCTCAGGCTTCACATATACCGTCCACTCATCCCGGGCAATCTCCAGCTCCAGTAGTCTTTTGGTCTGCCAGTGGAGCATCTCGTCGCTCAACCCCTTAAAGGTCTTGCCCAACATTACGTACTCACCTCTTTCAGGGTCCCTAGCGCCTAGGTGGAGATTGCTCAAGAGTCCTTTTCTCCTTCCATGTCCCCATTCGGCTGCCAGGACCACCAAGTCGAGGGTTTGGGCGGGTTTTATCTTTAGCCAGTAAAATCCCCGCTGGCCGGCGACGTAGACAGAGTTAAGCCCTTTGGCCATAAGGCCTTCATGCCCTGCCTCAAGGCTCTTTGAAAAGAATTCCCGGACCTCCTTTTCATCGGCTGTGATGATGCGGGGGATCATGTGAGAGGGTGGAATCCTTTCGGCCAGTAGCGCAAATCTATCCTGATATGGGGTTTGAAAGAGGGATTCCCCATCGAGATAGAGAAGGTCAAAAAAATAGGGGGTTAAGGGTATCTCCTTCTGCATCCGCTGTACGTCCTGAATCCTGCCGAAGCGTCGCATGGTAGTTTGGAAGGGGAGGGGTTTGCCATCTTTGCGCAAGGCGATGGCTTCTGCCTCGAAGATGGCCTCTTCCATTGGGAGTCTTCTGGCCCACGTGAGGATCTCGGGCACACTCTCGGTTACCTCTTTTAGGTGGCGGGTGAAGATTCTCACCTCCTCTGCTGCTTTGTGGATCTGAATCCTCGCCCCATCGATTTTGTATTCCCAGCCTGCCTCCCCAAGACGCTGTAATGCCTCGGCCACTGCCTCGGCAGGATTGGCCAACATGGGAGAAATGGGCCGAAAGAGCCTCGGTTTGAAGCGGGCAATACCAGCTGCCCCCTTCTCTAGGGCGACCCTGGCCACTTCCCCAATATCCCCTGAAAACATAAGGGCCTGGCGGATGAGATCCGGGGTAAGAGATGAGGCCTGGGCGATGGCTTCCTGCACCAACCCCTCAAGGGCCCCTTGTCGGATCTCCCCCATAATCAGCCTGGAGAGGAAGTCCATCTCCTTTTCTGTGGTGCGAGTAAGAAGGCCGCGAAGGGTTCTCAACTTTCTCTCCAAGGATCCAGGGCCTTTTTCCTGGGTGATGGCCTCTAGAAAGCCGTCCAGCTCAACAAGGGTAAGGGGGTGGGGCGAGGGTGACAGATCCCTTGCCGCCTCATGTAGCATCTTCCACCCTATTCCCAGACGGCCCTGGGGGAGCCGTCCAGAGAGGTAATGGGCGGCTAAGGCTATCTCCTTCCCTTTTGTTCGCAGCAATAGGCCGGCAACGAGTAGCACCTTCTCCTTTTTGCTGGTTGTGGCGCTAACCCTTTCTGACACTTCTACTAAACTTCTAAGGAGCATCGCCCTTTAATCCCTCGGCCACTGACCTTTGAAGAATAGCTTTCAACACTTTTTAAAGCCAACAGATCTTTTCCGTCAAGCAAAATCTTACTATGTTAGTTTGGTAATGTACAGCTCTTAAACGCTATCTCTTGACAAAAAATGGAAATTAAGATTTCATCTTTTTTGTTGGTTCTGGGGGCAGGAATTTGCTATTCTAGCTCCGCAGTCCCAGCTAGAATTACTGAAAAGGAGCCGGAGGAGATGAACAAGGGAAACATTATAAGGAGTGTGTGCCGCGGGTGTCATGGCGGCTGTGGGGTCCTGGTACGGGTGGAAGAGGGAAGGGTAACCGAGGTAAAGGGTGATCCCCAGGGCCCTATCAATCAGGGAAGGATATGCATCAAGGGGAAGATGGCCCCTTTTCTGGCCCACCACCCCAATCGGCTCACAACTCCCTTGCGACGAACCACACAGGGGTGGAAGGAGATCAGTTGGGATGAGGCCTTAGGGGAGATCAGCGAGCGGTTTCTGGCGATCAGGGAAAGATGGGGGGCAGAGGCGTTGGTTTTGGGCTATGGGACAGGCAGAGATAATGAGGCCTTTATCTATCGCTTTGCCAATCTGTTCGGCACCCCCAATGTTCTTACCGCTGGCCATATGTGTTATGGCCCTCGCATCGCCACCGGGATCGCCATGTGTGGGAATCTCCCGGTGGTGGATTATCGGGGAAGACCTCAATGCGTTATCCTCTGGGGCGCAAACCCAGTGGTATCCCATCCCGATGAGTACAAGGGTTTTTATTTGGTGGATAGCATCAGGGAAGGAACGCGACTCATCGTGGTTGACCCCCGCAGGATTCCCTTGGCCGAGCGGGC
>QMLM01000179.1 GCA_003646745.1 Deltaproteobacteria bacterium
AGGAGTCCTTCCTGTGGGGTGGAAAAGATTATTCGAGACGGTCAGGTACTGAAGGGATCAGGGGTGACCGCAGCCCTCTTGCTAAGGGAAGGTTTGGAGGTGATGAGCGAAGAAAAGATTAGGAGGCAGCTCTAATGGGAACTGAAGAGCTTATCTTTGGCTTGATCGGGGGACTGGGGCTTTTGTTCATCGGGATGAGGTTCATGTCCGAGGGGCTCCAGAAGGCCGCCGGAGATAGGTTGAGGAGGATCTTGGAGACCCTCACCAACAATCGGGTGGTAGCCACATTTGTGGGGATTGCCGTCACCTCCATAATCCAGAGCAGTAGCGCCACCACGGTGATGACTGTAAGCTTCGTCAATGCGGGCCTCATGACCCTAAAGCAGGCCATAGGGATCGTCCTGGGGGCGAATATCGGCACCACCGTCACCGCCCAAATCATCGCTTTCAAGATCCATCACTATGCCCTGCCGGCCATTGGGCTGGGGGTGGGACTGCGGCTGTTCGCCAGAGGCAGCAGGTGGAGGTCTATCGGGGAGGTCATCATGGGGTTCGGGATGCTCTTTTTTGGGCTCGCCATCATGAAGGATGCCATGAGCCCCTTGAAGGATTCTCCAGTGGTTAGGGAAATCTTCATCAAGTTCGACGGCAATCCTTTCTTGGGCGTTCTGGTCGGGACCATCTTTACTATTATGATGCAGAGCAGCAGCGTCACGGTCGGAGTTACTATGACGCTGGCAGCCTCAGGGCTGCTGTCTTTCTACGGGAGCGTGGCCCTGATTTTGGGGGATAACATCGGCACCACGATCACCGCCCAATTGGCCAGCATCGGGACCAATACTGCTGCCCGAAGGACAGCTCAGGTCCACACCCTATTTAATGTTATCGGCGTAATCTATATCTTGCTGCTCTTCCCTTACTTTCTCAAATTTGTGGACTTTCTGACACCTGGCTCCCCTGATTTCCTGATCAAGACGGGGGCGCAGGTCAAGGAGTTCGGCATGGAATTGGGGGACAAACCCTATATTGCGCGCCATATCGCCAATGCCCACACGCTGTTTAACGTAGTCAACACCTTGATCTTTTTGCCTCTATTGGGAGTGTTGGCCAAGATCTCTAGTTGGATGATCCCTCAACGCAGGGAGGAGGAAGAATTTCACTTGGTATATCTCAACACAAAATTCGTGGATTCCCCACCCATGGCCATTGAGCAGGCTAGGAGCGAAACGGTTAGGATGGGAGAGATCTCATTGGCGATGGTCGACGGGGTTATGGAGGCTTTTTTCACCAATACCATCAAGGGGCTTGAGCAGGTGAGGAAGAAGGAAGGGGTGGTGGATCTTCTGCAACGGGAGATCATTTCCTTTCTGGTGAGGACCTCCCAAAGTCCCCTTTCAGCGGAGGACTCCCGGGAGATCAACTCCATTATCCATATGGTAAACAATATTGAGAGGGTCGGCGATCATGCGGAGAACCTCTGCAACTTGGTGGAAAGGAAGATCAGATTGAAACTTCCTTTTACCGAAATGGCTGCGGATGATATCAGGGAGATCTACTCCGTGAGTCGGGAATTCCTCGTATTGGTGATTAAGGGGATAAAAGAGAGGGATCGCTACATCAAACCAGAGGCGGATGCCTACGAGGAAAGGATCAACTACTTGGAGGATACCGCAAGGGGTAGGCACATAGAGAGGCTCAACAATGGGATCTGTGGGGTTGACCCCGGACTTGTCTTCATAGATATGCTCACCAATTTTGAGAAGATTGGTGATCACTGTTTCAACATTGCTGAGGCGGTGGTAGGGATAAAGTGAATGGAGGAGATAAAGATCTGAATGGCAAGAAGGTCCTCTTCATCCGTCTGAGCTCCCTCGGAGATTTGATCCTCACCCTTCCTACCTTGAAGGCCATCAAGGAGAGATATCCTCATGCCTATATCGCCTGGCTGGTGCAGGGCTCCTTACAGGATGTCCTGCGTGGTAATCCCTATCTGGATGAAATCATCTCAGTGGATCTTTTGTCGGTTACCGATAAATATGCTACCCCCAAGACATGGTTTAGGGGTGGGATCAGGTTCTTCCGTAATCTCGGCAAGGCCTATTGTGTCTTCCAACAAAAGGGATTTGATGTAGTCCTGGAGTTCCAAGCCCTTTTCAAGAGCGGTATATTCGCTTTCCTGAATCGAGGGGCGCAGAGATATGGTTTCAAAAATGCCAAAGAACTAAGCCATCTTTTTCTCAACCGGCCCATTTTTGTGCGTGACAAATCGAGACATGCTGTAGAGAACTACCTGCAGTTTGCTCGCTATTTCGGCTGCTGCGCCGAGGAGGTCGGATTCCCCATCTATATCCCGCCAGAGGATGAGGCATACATAGATCGCCTCCTCCTTCAAGAGGGGGTCAGGCCGGGGGATTTTGCTATCTTTGTCAGTGCCACGGCCCGCTGGCGAAGCAAATTCTGGGAGAAGGAGGCCTTTGCCCGCTTAGCAGATGAGCTAGTACGCAGATATGGCGCCAAGATCATCTTCTCTGGCCTCCCTTCTGAGGTGGGATACTTGCAGGGGATCAGGGAGATGATGCACGAAGATGCCGTTATTGTGGCAGGCAAGACCAATATCAAGCAGTTTTTTGCCCTTATGAAGCGTTGTCAGCTGTTCGTGGGAGTGGATGGTGGGGCCATGCATGCCGCTGTTGCCTTTGGTGTACCCGTAGTTGCCCTTTTTGGACCATCTAACCCTCGCTGGATAGGTCCCTTTGGGCAAGAAAGAGGGATCGTGAAGGTAGATATCCCCTGCGCCCCGTGTAATAAGAGGGATTGTTCTCACAAAAGTTGTATGCGCAGGATAACCCCTGAGATGGTTTTAGAAAAGGTCCAAGAACTGATCCCCACCTTATAAGGGATTTGCCCCCTTTGCTTGACCTTTTTGGGAGAGTCTTCGATAACTTCGAAGGACCTTATTGGCATACCACATAGGCAGAGGTTTTCCTTCCTTTATTCTCTTTCTTATATAAGTAGGACCAAAATTGTAGGCGGTGATGGCAACCTTGAGGTCTCTAAATTGCAAGATCAGCCGGGAGAGGTAATAGAGCCCCAACCTAATATTCACCTCAGGATCGTAGATGATTGCCTCCTCGTTCCACTCTACCCCTACCTCCCGAGCCAAGGCCTTGGCCACATGGGGGCGAAGCTGCATCAATCCCCTGGCCCCCTTGGGTGAGGTGGCCTTGGCATAGAAGGAGCTCTCCACCATGATGAGAGCAAGGACCAACTTTGGATCACAGTTATATCTCTTGGATTCATTATAAATAAGTTCTACCAACTCCACCTCCTCTTCATCGGAAAGACCGGTATGAAACCTCTGGATGAAGCGGTAGATCTCTCCCTTTACCGAAGGATCAAACTCCAATAGGAGCAAATCCCAATAATCAACAGGGGTTACCTTTCCCTTAAACCCACCATTTCCAATGAGGGCCAAGGGAAGGTAGAAGACTAATAAGACAATTGGGATGATAAGGAGAGATTTAGCTAAAGATTTCCACGGAAAGACCTTCTTGGAGAAGGGACCTCTCGCACGCCTAAAAAGTGATTCATCCACCTCATCCTCCTTTAAAATAAAAATCAAAAGTCTTGTAAAATATAATTTAAGTAAACCAAAATGTCAAGCTTTTTTGTTTCAGGCTAGCAATCCTTGACAATTTTTTCTCTATCTTATAGGAGTCTTTATTATGAAAACAAAAAATATGGGTAATTAGATTTGAAGGCTCTTCTCCCATTTAGTTGGTTGAAGCGAATGCATCTTTTATCACCAGGCAGAAATATTCGGTGTCATGAAAACCGTACGCCCTGCGTTTAATCACCTTGATCTTGTTATTGATCCCTTCCATCTTACTGGTGTGTATGGGATAAAAACAGTGATTAATGATTCCGTAGGCATGTCTTTTGAGCATTGTGGCAAATTTCCTCAAGGCCCTTATCCCACTCTCATAGGCAAGCTCACACCAATGTTCAAGGGATGCCATTGCACCTTCAGGGCAGAACTGCTGCCAAAGCCCACCAAGATACTCTTTGAGCACATAGACCTTATTGAGCGCTTCATTAAGTTCAA
>QMLM01000180.1 GCA_003646745.1 Deltaproteobacteria bacterium
GGGCAGAGAACATCTCCCCTTTCAGGAAGATTGTTCTGCCCTCTTCTAACCCGTCTGGGAATATGATCTGCTGCTTCGGTGGATTTCCTGTCATTTTTTATCTAGGTACTGCTTCGGCAAATCTACCTCGCACATAGGCACTAAGAGAATATTCGACATTTTTGTATACCTTCATGGTCTCTTTTGCCGTTTTTTCCCACGAAAAGTAGCTTGCGCGTTCAAATCCCCTTGAGATCAATTTCCCTCTCAATGCCCTGTCCATCATTAAGGTCTCAATAGCCTCTGCTATTCCTTCAGGGGCATTGGGATCAACCAACATGGCTGCGTCACCCACGATCTCAGGCAAAGACGCCACCTTCGATACGATAACGGGACATCCACAGGCCATTGCCTCCAGAGGCGGAAAGCCAAAGCCTTCATAAAAGGAGGGGAGCACAAAACACACCGCCCCAGAATAATAGGCTGGCAAATCTTTTTCGGGTACATATTCAGTGAAGATCACATCGTTTGAGAGTCCGAGCTCGTGGATGGCACGTAGGGTAGGTTCTCTAAACTGCATCTTGGGCTTTCCTGCCTTGCCTACCTTCAGCAGCTTTAGGTCCTTGAACCTGCTGTCCCCCTTTAACTTCTTAAAGGCCTTTAGCAGTCCAATGAAGTTCTTCCTGGGATGCTCAGAGCCGACGTAAAGGATATAAGGAAAGTCAACGAGACGACGGTCAGTGGGCTTGAAGATTCGGTGGTCTATCCCCTCATAGACCACCGAGATACGGTCGCTTGGTATTCCTAAATGCTTAATGAGGTCCTGTTTTGTCGAATTCGATACAGCAATTATATGGTTTGCCTTTTTTATACCTTTGTAATCCAAAGAGAGATAAAACCTGTCTCTGATATTTAGACGCTGGATGAAGAGGCCGTATCCCTTAAGGTCAAAGTACCTTATTAGATCGTGAACAGTGATGATGTATGGTACCTTCAGAAAAAAACCGTATCGGCCCAGATGGTGGTTGGGAATGTGGATGACGCCGTTTACCCGATTCAGTTTTTTTACAAAGCTTAGCTCCTTCAGCAAAGCGGTGGCCGCCTTTATTGATAAGAAAGGGATATTGTATATCTCGGCAACATCTTGATAGATATTTGTGTAGAGTTTCGGTACTTCCAACCTTTCGGCGAGCTTCTTTGAATAGAGGTCCATCGAGGCAGTACCTAAAGTAGCTATTAATGTTACCCCATAATATCCCCTCCTTTCAAGCGAGTCTTCCGCCCAGCCAATAACCGGCCTTTTGGGCGGCCTTGAGCAAAGCAAGAATTATGAAAGAGCGCAGGCCCAACCCCAGATTTTTGGGCCTTAAGCTTCCCCTTCTAAAGCCCCTGTCCCTCTTTTTAACCAGTTCTTTATAACGGCCGCTAGGCGGAAATTCCCTAAGACTTCTGCCGTATCTGTAGTTTCTCTTCCAGATGGTGATGAATCTTGCTGGATCACGGTGGTATACACCTTTTTCCAATATTCCCACCTTCGAGCTGATTTTGCGCGCTTCGTAATAGATAATGGCGTGGTCGTGATGCACCACCCGTGGTATCAGCTCCTGGGCAACGGCATCAAAGGCCTTGAGCAGGATATCCCTTTTGAAGAGCCTGGGCAGCAGTGTCCCCTGCAGAGGGTCCAGACTTCTGCTATCTATGGTTTTATGGATTAGTTCTCTGTCAGCAGCGAGTAGTTTTTGCAGCCATGAGCTCGGTTCATAGGCGAATTCTTCCAATACCAGCATGTCATATTTGTCCATCATGGGGATGGCACGCTGGATCGCCGTTTCTTCTAGGATCTGGTCCGAGTCCAACAGCAAGATGTATTCCCCTTTTGAATGGAAAAGACCTTCGCGCCTGGCACCTAAAAGGCGGCCTTCGTAGTTAATTACCTTGGCCCCATAACTTGCAGCGATTTCCCTAGTACGATCGGTGGATAGGCTATCCACAACGAGGATTTCTATATTGGAATAGCTCTGCCTCTTTACTGAGGCGAGGCACCCCCCTATTACATCCTCAGAGTTCATCGTCGGAATCGTTATTGATACCAAGGGCTCATCAGACATTTTATACGCTTCCTCTGCATATGGCGAGGTGTATCACCTTGTCGTTAAGTCCGTAATAAAGGAACCAACGTTCGCCACTTTTGATCAATCCCTCGGTGAAGATTATCTCTTCCTCTCTGTCAAGGAGGGGTTCGGCACACCTGGCAATCAGCTTGTTTGGTTGTTGTTTCGAAAACAGGGCCCATCCAGGTCTAAATATGTTTTCCCAACTCCAGCTGTTATATATCAGCAGAATACCTTCTTCGATCACCAATGCGCAGCCTGGTTCTAGCCCTTTACTGTCAAAAGAGTCCTCTCTCGGCAGCAATACGGGGCCGGAAAGATCCGCTTCCCAATGTATGAGGTCTTCCGAGTAAGCGATTCCTATCCTCTCCCGGCCCGGTCCGGGTATACCCCGGCCCTCAAAATACATTACATACCTATCCCCTAGCTTGCAGGGCACGATGGCAGCGGACTTATGACCCATCCAGCACCAACTCCCCATCTTTTGTTCGAGCATTGGGCCGTGTTTCTTCCAATGGAGCAGATCTTCTGAAGTAGCAAGGCACGCCTGGCTGTAATACTTGAGGGTCTCGCTCCATATATGAGCTCCATTGTAGGTAAGGTAGAAAAGGTCTCCAAATTTTACGATTCGGGGATCCTCACAGCCGTATCTCTCATATTCATTTTCCGGGACTATCACCGGATTAGGGATAGGGGTGAATCGGATACCATCTTCACTATGGGCAAGCATTATTCTACCTGTTAACTCATCATGCATGCTTTCTGCCCTGTACAACATATTGAACACCCCTTTATCCACTATTACCGTGGGGTTAAACACTGCCTTTGACTGAATCCCCTCAGCAGGTGTCAAAATAGGGTTGTCTTCATAGTCAACAAATGGTCCGATCAAAGAAGAAGTCCCTCCTTTCTTGTTTTTTCAAACCGAAAAAGTCAAACGGCTATAGCAGCCGACTCCTCCATACCGAGAAGGTGGCCTAGCTCTAAAAACTGCCTTGCTATCAACGATGCATCGTAGCGTTGCAGAAATTTTCTAAGAGCCAATTCGTTTACCCCGTGTCCTTCGAAGACTCCATTGAGGACCTTGCCGAGCTCATCGAAGTCGGAGTATCTCAACACCTCTTCCCCCAACGATTCTGTGTATCTTCCCTCTGAGATGACGATCGGACACCCTGAGCCAGCACAAAGGAAGATGGTGCTACAAACCACAATGTTGGGGCTTTGTTTATAGAGCAAAAGGGCATCTGCGGCGTGGAGGTAGGTATAAAGTTCCCCGATCGATGGCACCGCCTCCCTTACCTCGATAAAGTCGAAGCGAGCTTGGGCCTTCTCTACGATCTCCGATTTCCCCTCCGCAGGAAGCACGAGATAGATCAGGTCATGAGTGTGGCTTAGCTGCTCTAGCACAGGAAGGGTCACAAAGTGCTGATGGACAGAGATCCCATAGCTGAGGACGATCTTCTTGTTTAAAGGCAGTCCGAGCTTGAGCCTTGCTCGCTCTTTTTTACCGGGTTTCCATGGATGACATGGATAAGGGATGATATGTATCCTGCTCTGGGGGAATTTTTTTGCGAACTCTGCAGCGTAGCGTTCATCGAAGCAGACGATGGCATCCCAATCAAAGGAGTAGAACTCCGGATAAGGAGGGAGATATCCTTCGTGGATCACCAGAACCGTAGCTGCCCTCTTTTTTATCTCCGGCCAGATTTTGAGCAAATCACCCATCGGCATAAGCTCGAGGTTTTGGACTATAAAGAGATTATATTCTGCTTCGAGTAGGGGTTGAGGGTCGAGGTAGAGAGGTGCCAGTAACCCTTTAACGGGCTCACGGTTCATTGTATAGCAGCGGATTACATAAGGCTCGTCCACACCGGTTACAGGCTGAGTTGCCTTTTCAATGGGGGCGAACACCTTTAGCTTATACCCCATCCTCACCCATTCATGTCCTATCAGTTCGGCATGAAGGGCTACCCCACATGCAACCTTCCAAGGGGTCATCATCGCTATTTTTA
>QMLM01000181.1 GCA_003646745.1 Deltaproteobacteria bacterium
AACCGTATATGGGTAATGATAGGCGACCTCATAGACCGTCCGAGCAGCTACAGGTAATGCAGCTTGTATAGACGAGAGATAACTGAGTCCTATGAAGCCCACAAACATCAAGGCAAATGCTATGGGCATACCCAAGAAAAGAAAAAAGAATACCAAGCAAGTGCCAATTATGCCTACAATTACCGGGTCCAAGATTATCTCCTCATCAGCTTTTTCACAGAATCTGAAAGGTCGATCAAAAGCTCCAGACAGAGTAAGAGGGCTGCTAAAGGGACAAGCAACCTGAAGGGAAGCTGGGGTATCCTCAACATATCTGAGACTGTACGCTCTTTGATTCCCACTTCCCAACCCTGCCATGCAAGGACGGCGATTATAAATAAACTGAGGAGAATAGTAACAATCTCCACAACTGGTTGAGCTCGAGGGGGCAGCCGGGAAATGAGGAAGGTCACCCTTACATGACCTTTTACTTGCTGGGTGTAAGCCAGGCCTAAGAGTATAAAGACAGCTAACATGTACTCAGATAACTCTACCGTGCCTGTGATAGTCCGGGCTAAAGTGGCCCGGACTATCACATCGCACGAAGTAAGCAGCATCATCGGAATAAGTAGACACATCCCCACTGAACAAACGTAAAAGTTTAAACGTTGTATCACTTTTTCAACTGTGGTGAACCACCTCATTCGCTCAAATCATCCTAACAAAGTAGTTACTTCCATTCGGGCGGACACGCCACGCATTTCACCCCTCTTTTTTCGCACTCCTCGTTGAACATAATTACTGCCTTTTTTGCCGGAAGCCCCTTCTTCTCCAAATCTGCCACCCACTTCCTCGTCTCCTCCTGAAATCTTGCATACCAGCGCTTCGCCTCCTTTTTAGGTAGGTAATAGAGTTTTACCCCTTTGTTAGCGATCTCCTTCATCATGACCTTGTAGACGTCTACAGTTAATCCCCCGGTGGTGCGGAATGGATTTGAGCATACCTCTTCTATTAAAGGCTTGAGGTCGTCAGGGACCCGCTTCCAGCTGTTCATATTCATTATTACACCCTCGGTGACACAGCCAAAGGTGGCGATCGTCCCATATTTTGCCACCTCATAGAGTTTGAAGGCGAGGACCAGTGGTGGGCAGGTAACTACCCCATCTACAGTGCCTGTCTCCATGGCCAGATATACATCACCAAGGGGCATGAATACCGGCTCCGCCCCTAGTGCCTTGATGTAATTCGTCTGGTGACCACCTGGGGTCCTTATCCTGAGTCCTTTGCAGTCCTCCAGGGTACGCACAGGCTTCGTAGTCCATAATGAGGCTTTGATGCATCCGTTTAATTCGATCATCTTCACCCCGGGGAATTCTCGCTTCAGGATGCGCTTGTACATGGCATTGCCAATATCAACGCCGATGTCTTTGCCATTTACCCAGACAGCCAGCGAGAGCACATCGCTGAGAGGAAAGCGGCCCGGTGTCCAAGTCGCGGTAAAGTAGCCCATATCAGAGAGCCCTTTTGCCACTATGTCATAGTGCTCTGGTCCTTTGCCCAAGGCACCGCCGGCGTACATGGTATAGGTTATGCGGCCGCCACTTCTCTTTTTCAACTCCTCGAGCATCGGTATCCAAACGGTCTTAACCTCTCTGCTAACAGGAGGGTGCCAGGTGCTGAATTTTATATGGAATGTCCCCTTGGGGCCTGCTGCCGCCCTGGTGCTAACAGCTAGTGAAAGACTGACCGTTAGCACAACCGTTAGAAAAACCAATAATATCTTCTTTTTCATCTTTCCCCTCCTTTTGGTTGTAAGTTGACCTTCTTTTGGGAAAGGCACAGAACAACTTCACCTCCTTTCGTGCCCGACTTCCCCCCTTGGCCCATCATCCCCTTAAAGTTACTTTTACCAGGTAGGAGGACTTACCACCCAGACGACCACCGTCTCCTCATCTGTAGGGTTGCTCCAGCTGTGAGGTATTTGGGAGGAGTAATAGAAGCTTTCATTTTCCTTCACCAGATAATGGGTTCCATTTAGGTTTATCTCCAATTTCCCCTTAAGGACTATGCCGAACTCCTCCCCTTCATGGTTGTAAAGCCCAAGAGAACCGCCACCCGGTTTGATTACCGTGTAGAAGGGCTGCATCCTCTTTCCCTGGGTGCTCTTAACGAGGAGGCTGATCTTAGCCTTCCACCTCTTCAGGGAGATTTCCACCCTCTCCCCTTCCCCCATCACCACCGACTCAAGCTCATCTGTGGGCAAGAAGAAATCTACGATGTTTACTTTGAGGACATTGGCTATCTGCTTCAGTGTGGCTATAGAAGGAGAGACCTTTCCCCTCTCTACCTGAGAGATAAAGGAAGGGGAACAACTCACCCTTTGGGCCAATTCGCCCAAAGTTAGCCCCCTTTCTTTTCTTAAGGTGCGGATTTTCCCCCCTAGATCAATCATATTTAAACTATATTTCTTTAATTAGATCAATAAAAATTTGTCTCAATAAGACCTTGCTACACAATCTTTTTGGATTGTCGTTTAAGCCCATCTAGCGACTACCGTCTTTTCATCCATGAACATCCTCATGGAGGCCATTCTTGATTTGGCAACCCCGAGGAATGATTCCCTCTTGGACCCCAGTGGGAAAAAGGCATAAGGTTGTGCCACACCTATATTTACCCCCACATTGCCCACATTAACTTCTCTGATGAACTTACGGGCGTTTTTCCCATTTGTTGTCATAATGCATGCCGAGTGCCCGAGGTTGGTTTTGGTATTTATCCACTCTATTGCCTCGTCAAGATTCTTACCTCTGATAAGAGCGGCAACAGGGCCAAAGGCCTCTTCTTTGGCCATGGACATGTCAACATGGACATCTTCAAGGATAGTGGGTCCAAGGAAGTAACCTTTCGGATAATCCTTCACTTTGGCCGTCCTGCCATCAAGCACCATCTTTGCCCCCTCAGCTAGAGAGTTGTCGATCCATCTTAAGACCTTTTCCTTCCCCGAGAGGGTGGTCATCGGCCCAAGTTCAGTTTCTGTATCAAGTCCATAGCCGAGTTTCATGGCTGCAGCAGCCTCTTTGAACTTCTTCTTCACCTCATCATAGATGTTTCCGATGATAACTACATTGTCGACACCGAGGCAGCGCTGTCCTGTCATGCCGAAACATCCCCTCAAGAGCCATTGAATTGCTGCGTCTATGTCAGCGTCTGGGAGAATTACGACATGGTTTTTGCCATTTCCATTAATGGATGATCTCTTACCAAGTTTCCCGCACAAATCGAAGAGTTCGCGGCCCGCTTTATTAGACCCTATAAATCCGACCCCCATTATCTCCGGCTGCGTCAATATCTCCTTGTTTATCTCTCTTCCTCCATGGATCAGGTTTATCACACCAGCAGGAAGGCCTGCTTCCTGGGCTACCCGGCAGACATATTCTGCGGCTACAGGGTCTTGTCTGCTTGGACTCACGACGACCGTACATCCAGCAGCAAGGGCATAGGGGACGAAGGATGACCACGCATGCATCGGGATGTTACCCGGGGTGACGATAAGGAATGGGCCTAATGGTTCCCAAATGAGATATTGGTCAATGCCCTGCGCTAATTGGTCCATATGTTCGTTCTGTTTAGCCAACCCGTACAGGGCTGAGCATGCCGACTCTATATTTTCGATAACCCTCCTCAAGGATCCTCTCGATTCATCTATGGTTCTGCCGTGATCTTGGGTGAGGACGCGACAGAGCTCATCGAAGTGTTCCTCAAATTTTCCTCGCAGATCGAATAATAAACGGGCCCTATCTCGCATCGGAACATCTCTCCAATCTTTAAAGGCATTTTGTGCTGCCTCAACCGCAGCACGCGCCTCTGCCCTCGTCGCTGAAGGGAATTCTGCAATCACCTCCCCTGTGGCCGGATTGATATCCTCGTAAACGGTGGTAGATTGGGACATGACCCACTGACCGTTAATGAGAAATTTCAACCTTCCGTAATTTTTGCTGACTTCTGGTAATAATGACACCCTATCCTCCTCATCTTTAAGTTTTGATTCGACGTTATCTTTATTAAAAATTAATTTTTTTCCCTATTTCTTAAAAACATATATAC
>QMLM01000182.1 GCA_003646745.1 Deltaproteobacteria bacterium
AATGGGGAGAGGTCTCATCGTACTTTCCGGCATCATCGCTGATCTGGACGGTCTGGGGATATTTTTGGGGTGGAGGTCTTATCAGAAATATCATCACATCTTTTTGCATAATTTTTTGATGGCTGCCCTGGTGGGCATTTTGCCATTTCTTCTCCCCTTCGAACACAAATTCATTACTTCCATTTTATGCGTCATATCTTTCCATCTTCACATAACCTGTGATCTTCTCGGCTCAGGTCCTGGCTGGCCGGTGAACTACCTGTGGCCCATAAGCTATAAGGGGTGGTATTTCAAGCATCAGTGGAATTTGGTCTCATGGCAGAATTCAGCCATTACCTTTTTGCTGGCTGTGCCCATTTTGTGGATAGCTATTCATCATGGACGCACACCCCTAGAACTTCTCTCTCAGGCGGCAGATGCCCGCTTGGTCGGTTTTATCCGTCATGTCTGGTTTAACTAAGGGTATGTCAGGGTGACGAATAGGGTGAGGAAAAAGATGGCTATTATTGCCAGTTACTTTGCCGGGGAGGCCTATGGCCTGTTGGGGCCCCAGATGGCCGCCACCATCATCGAAGATAACGCGCCATATGATTGTATAGTTATCGCCGTTGCACGTGAGGATGACAAAGGCCTCCTGAAGAAGGCCCTTATCGATTATTTCGGGCAGCAAAGGCCCGTTATTGGGTTTTCCACTCTGTGTGGCCGCGAGGACCTCTTCTCCTTTGCCAAGGAGCTCAAAGATGAGGGGGCCATTACCATTTTGGGCGGGCCACAGGCCGATGTTGATTACCTGGGGGAAAAGGGATGGCAGGATTACCCTCACCGCTTTCAGGGGTTATCGGCAAACTTCACTTTTTCCCTACATGGGCCGGCCGAGCAGATCATCCATTTACTAAAGCATTTGGATGGAGGATTGCAGCAGGATGCTCCAGGTCTTCTTTATGTCAGAAGAGATGGTGCACTGAGGCAAAACCCGGAGAAGGTTTGGGAGGAGAAATTTCTAGAGAAGGTGAGGTGGAATAATATCTACAGAGTGAAGGAAGGCGGGCTTGTTCCTTTGAGGATCGCTGCAGGGCAGGTATTGCAGCAGATAGGGTGCCCATATGCGGCAAGGCAAAAGTGGGTGAAGATAGATTACCCTGCTTTTTTGACCCAAAAAGACGCCCGGAAGGTTAAATTACTGGTTAGGGGGTGTAGCTTCTGTGATGTGGCGGTTGATAAAGGGTTTTTCGGTGAGCTGGACATCGAGACAGTGATGAGGCAGATCCGCTGCCTTCCAGAGACAGAGGATGGCAGCAAGATTCCTTTCGAGCTGGTCAATGAAAATCCTCTGCCTGGGCTTGCGCGCTTGTTGGGAGAGATTAGGGATAGGGAAATCAGAGTCTCGCAGATCGACCTCATCCTGAGGGCAGATTGGTTTCTGCGGGCAGCAGAGATGTTAAGGGAAGCCCTGCGGATGGCCCGCTCTATGGGTATTCGCATTTTGTTGGCCGCTGTGGGTTTTGAGTCCTTTGACGATGAGATATTATGCAACCTCAATAAAGGGCTAAGCGTGGAGACCAATCTGCAAGCGGTGCACCTGATGAGACAGCTTAAGGATGAGTTCCCCTCGGAATGGGGATATTCCAGAGTTGAGGGGGCCACCCATGGATTCATCCACCCCACCCCCTGGGACACAGCTCAGAGGTGGGCCAACATTCAAGAAGTCCTGCTCCAGAACCACCTGCTCGATGATCTTCTCCCTGACCATAGCACCCCCTTGATCATTCACCACGCCTCGGGATTAGGGGATTGGATCAGAGAGGTGGAAGGCAGCGAGGGTGTGGAATTTAAAAGGTATGGGTCGATAATCGGTTGGTGGCAGGGAGAGGGATCTACTGATAGTCCTCCCCCTGAAGGTCCCCTTGGTACATCCGGTTTTTTCCCTTGACACCTTAATCTCGCTTTGCTAGATCATTTAATAGCTCTCAGAACAGTGGCCTCAGAAGGGTTAAGGAGAGTTAAAGGATGCCCGAGAGAATAAAGGCTGAAGAGAAAGAGTTGGCCATTGGCCGCAAGATCAAACGCCTGAGGCAAAAAAGGAAGTTGACCCTTCAGGACCTCTCCGGAAAGACCGGGATACCCAAACCACTCCTTTCCCAGATAGAGGATGAAACAGTTGCCCCTCCTATTTCCACCTTGATGAAGATTGCCAAAGGTCTAGATGTAGATATCACCTTTTTCTTTCAGGAAGCAGAGACATACGAGAAGGTGGTGGTGGTCAAATCTCATGAGCGGGAGAGGTTAGACTCGCGATATCACGGAAGGGCAGATAGCGGCTATTTTTACGAGGCCCTAGCCTTTAAGAAGGGTAAGAAGCACATGGAACCATTTTTGGTAGAGTTTGAGGTGAAGGAAAAGCGGGAGATGGCCTTCTTCAGCCACGAGGGGGAGGAGTTTGTTTTTGTCCTGGAGGGGGAGGTGGAGTTTAGAACTCCTGAGGAGGTACATATTCTGAGTCCAGGTGACAGTCTTTACTTTGAATCTGATCAGCCCCATGCCTTCCGTGGGATTGGGCAGAAGAGCGCCAGAGCTGTGGTAGTCGTTTACACCCCGGGATAGGGATGATAGAGATCAGGTTCCATGGCCGTGGTGGGCAGGGGGCAGTAGTTGCTGCCAGGGTTTTGGCTTTGGCCCTTTTTAAAGAGGGCAGACATGTCCAGTCCTTCCCTGCCTTCGGTGTAGAGCGCAGGGGGGCTCCAGTGGCTGCCTTTACTCGCATAGATGATAAACCCATCCTTTTGCACACCAATATCTATGAGCCCGATCACATAATTGTCTTGGATCCTACTTTGATAGGGATAGTGGATGTGATCCAAGGGTTGAAAAGGGGAGGGTGGGTCGTCATAAACTCTGACCGCTCTCCCGAGCACTACACGGACTTTAAAAAATTCAAGGTGGGGACGGTGGATGCCAACAAAATTGCCCTCTCTCATGGGTTGGGTTCCAGGACCCATCCTATCGTCAATACAGCCATCCTTGGGGCCTTCGCCAAAGTCACCGGGGTAGTGGGACTGGAGGCCGTGGCCGAGGCGATAAAGGAGGCTTTTCCCACAAAGAAGCAGGACAATGTCCAGGCGGCTATGGATGCCTATCACTCAGTGAGGGTAAGGGGGGATTAGTGTCCAAGCAGATAGACTTTAGAGACGTCTCACAGATGCCTTCTGTGGCTATCTCCTTGGGGGATATGCTCTGGAACAAGACGGGTAGCTGGAGGTATATGAGGCCCAAATATGAGGATAAGACCCCTCCTTGCAATGCCGCCTGCCCGGCGGGGGTTGATATCGTTGGGTTTATGAATCTGGCGAGGGTGGGGGAGTTTGAGAAGGCGTGGAGGCTTCTGAGGGAAGAGAACCCTTTACCTGGGGTATGCGGTCGCGCATGTTTTCATCCCTGTGAGGGCCGGTGCAATCGAGGGGAGTTCGATGAGGCCGTGGCGATAAACTCCATGGAGAGATTTTTGGCGGACTATGGGGCGCGATTTGCAAAGGGTGATTTAGGGTACAAGGGCAAGGTAAGACAGAAGGTAGCGATCGTTGGCTCTGGGCCTGCGGGGCTCAGTTGTGCTTATTTTCTGGCCAAGATGGGTTATAGGGTGACGGTCTTCGAGGCCCTCCCCCAAGCAGGTGGGATTTTACGGGTGGGCATACCCCCCTACCGGCTTCCCAAGGACGTACTGGAGGTGGAGATCGCCGCTATAGAGGCTCTAGGGGTGAAGATAGAGACAAACTGCCGGGTGGGGGAGGATATAAAATTTGAGCAGTTAAAGGAGTACGCTGCCATATTTATCGCCGTTGGGGTTCATAAAAGCAAGAGGCTGAATATCTCCGGTTAGGATGCAAGGGGAGTGACCTCGGCCCTGGAGTTTTTGCGCAAGCTGAGCATGGGAGCAAAGATTGAACTCGGCCGCAGGGTGGTGGTGGTCGGAGGGGGGAATGCGGCCGTAGATGTGGCTCGTTCAGCCGTGCGCCTCGGGGAAGAAGAG
>QMLM01000183.1 GCA_003646745.1 Deltaproteobacteria bacterium
AAAACTAAAAACCTTGACATAAAGAAAACAAGATTTTATATTTTAAGCAAATTTCTGAAGGAGGCTGAGTATGGCGAGAAGGGAAAAATCTAGCTATATTATTAAATCTGTGGCGAATGCCTTGGATCTATTAGAGGAGTTCGGCGGAGATGTGAGAGAATTAGGGGTTACAGAATTGAGCAGGAGATTGAAGTTGCACAAAAACAATGTATTTCGTCTATTGGCTACTTTAGAGCACAAGGGGTATATAGAGCAAAACAAGGAAACGGAGAACTATCGTCTGGGGCTTAAGAGCTTAGAGTTAGGACAGACATATCTGCGTCAGATAGGTCTGGTGAGGCAGACGAGACCTACTCTTGAAGAGTTGGCGAACAAATGCAACGAGAACGCTGGATTGGGGATAATTCGTCAGAACTCTGTTACATATCTGGATGTGGTGGAGACAGAGCAAACAGTGCGGGTAGCCTCGAGAATTGGTTGGAGGCTTCCCATTTATTGTTCGGCTATCGGCAAGGCCCAGATAGCCTTTAAGTCTGAGTCGGAGGTAGAAAAGGTCATTTCTTTAAATGATATGAAGAGATTTACAGATAATACCATAACGGATAGAAAGGAGTTCCTAAAACACTTAAGGGAGATTAGAGAAAAGGGCTATGCCGTGGATAATGAGGAATATGAACCTGGGGTGAGGTGTGTAGCTGTCCCTATTTGGGATTATACGCGGCATGTAGTGGCCGGGATATCGGTCGCTGGTCCAGCCTTTCGGCTTACAGATGAGGTACTGCAGAAAAAGATTATACCCGCGGTCCTTGAGGCCGGCAGAGAGATATCAAAACGGTTGGGTTATGAAACATAAGTCTTGGGGGAAGATGCCCTCCAAAGAGGATAATCCAGTTATCTTTGCCTTAGATGTGGGCAGTTGGGATGAGGCCCTGAGGTTTGTGGATGAGTTGAAGGAGTGGGTATGGGGTTTCAAGATAGGAAAAGAGCTCTTTACTTGGTTGGGACCTAAAGTAGTAGAGATGGTTCATGAGAGGGGAGGGAGGGTCTTTTTGGACTTAAAATATCATGATATACCGGCCACGGTGGCTAGAGCCTCTGCCATGGCAACAAGGTTGGGGGTAGCTATGTTTGACCTTCACACCTTAGGGGGATTGAAGATGATGAGCATGGCGGTGGAGGCCTCCCATGAGGTGGCGCAGAAGGAGGACCTGTCACCCCCTAAAATATTAGGAGTTACCGTATTGACCAGTCTTGGGGCAGCAGAGCTCCGAGGATTGGGCGTCAACAGGACCTTACAAGAGGAGGTTGTCCTGCTAGCCAAGTTAGCTCTAAAGGCAGGATTGGACGGTGTGATCGCCTCCCCTCAGGAGATAAAGCCTCTGAGGGAAGCATGCGGCGAAGATATTGTGATTGTCACTCCAGGGGTGAGGCCTCGTGGAAGCCTTAAAAACGATCATGCAAGGGCGATGAGCCCTAAGGAGGCGTTAGAAGCCGGCGCCGACTATTTGGTTATCGGTCGTCCAATTAGAGATGCACCTCATCCCACTGAAGCCGCAAGACAGATCCTTGATGAGATCAGATCATCGATTTAAATCTCTGTAAATCCTCAGGGGTATCAATGCTTATCGAAGGGGCAGTAGCGGTTACTACCTTGATTTTGTAGCCATTTTCCAATACCCTGAGTTGTTCAAGTCCTTCTTGCCTCTCCAGTGGAGTAGGGGGCAAGGCGGTTATCTTCAGGAGAAAATCCCTCCGATAGGCGTAAAGCCCTGTATGCTGCCAATATCCTTTTAGTATCTTGTTTTTAGTTAAAGGATCATCGCTTATTTTTCCGCGTACCTCAGCGCTATATGGTATAGGTGATCGTGAGAAATAGAGGGCGAATCCATTTAAGTCAATTACAACTTTGACCACATGGGGATTATATAGATCCGCACCATCTAATAGGGGGTAGGCGAGAGTAGTCATCATTATCGACGAATCTTGTGCCAAAGGTGAGATAGCCCTGTCGATATCTTCCGGCCTTATGAGGGGTTCATCTCCCTGAACATTCACCACGATGTCCGATTCCAGATTAGCCGCCACTTCGGCCACCCTATCTGTTCCAGAACGATGGTTGGAAGAAGTCAAAACGGCTTCCCCCCCCAACTCCTTTACCTTGATCAATATCCGCTTATCATCAGTAGCTACGATTACCTGCTGGGCTGAAGAGGCCTTGGCCCGTTCGTAGACATATTGGATGAGGGGTTTTCCTTTTATCTCAATTAAAGGTTTGCCCGGCAGCCGAGTGGAGCCGTATCTGGCGGGTATAATAGCGGCTATTTTCACTTTCGCCCTTTGGATTGCAGCGTCCTTGCTTCAAGTAGAGGGACATTGAGGGGGCTATTCTTCCACCTCGATCTTGGTGGGACCTTTCTTACCCACCTCTTCTTTCTGCCTTTTGAGATATTCTATCCTGTCTTCAATAAGCGATTTGATCCCCTCCAGGAACTCAATGCGAGCATTAGCCATGTGCTCCCAAAAGTGGGGTTTTTTTGCCCTGCGACTTTTGGCCCAACTGAGGAATGCGTAAATGGGACATTCCTCCATGGGCTCCTTTACCCTTGTCCCGGCTGCTTTACCCCTAACCATCTTTCTTCCCTCCAAAGCTTATGGTAAGATTTTCCCCCTTTATCTTCGCCCCTAAGGGGGTAAGGGGGGCGATGTTCTTGGGCAGAAGGATATGCCTTTTTATACCCCCTATCCTGATAATGAGTTCTTCACCGCTTTTGCTCAGATCTATATCTTCCTTAGTGGTAAAAGGGAGTTTGATGTTTAGATAGTAATTACCATCTCTTTTAGTGAACTTATAAGGGCTTTCCGCAAAAAACACCTTCGTAGGGTCTCTTTCCCCGTATAGCTGTTGGGCTAACTCTTCTAGCTCCTTATGCCCGGCGATTTCATCTTTAAAAAGTTGCAGCTTAAAGAGAGGTACAGGGGCAAAATACTTCTCTGACTCTTGAATATACCGCTGTTGTGTCCCCCTCCAGCGGTGAAAATAGATATCAGAGATTTCATCCGGAAAGACCCTATTGATGATGACGGCATCTATACAAAGTCCGTAGAGGGAAAAGTACATAAATGCCCGCTGGGTTTCTTTGATCACCATCTTTTCTGGATTAGTCACCAGTCTTACGGAGGTGATCTGGGGGTTGGAGAGGAGTCTCTCTACTCCCTCCAGTTTCTGGAAAAGGATCTGTAGGTTTTCAAAGTATTCATCCTCTGGAAGGGGTAGGTCATATATCCTTTCCACCACGGGTCGAACATATCTGGTCAGCTTCCGCTCGACCTTAAAGAGTTTTTTCATATACCACTCTAATGTAGTGGGGATGCTTATAAATCGTATGGACTCTCCAGTGGGGGCACAATCCAGCAGGATAGCGTCAAATCTTTTTTGAGTGAAGTATCGATTGATGTAAAGGAGGCTGCTTACCTCTTCCATCCCCGGGATGACAGCCAATTCCTCGGCCAATACCTCTTCAATACCTGAGGCGCTGATCAAGGTGGCGATGTATTGATGCACCTCCTTCCAGTTATTTTGGATCTCCTCTTGAATGTCGATCTCTTGGATCCACAGATTTTCAGCTATTTGCACAGGCCTTCCCTTATTTATATCCAATAAACCCTTCTCAAGATCGAAGGAATCGGAGAGACTGTGGGCTGTGTCCAGGGACATAACCAAGGTTCGGTACCCCAGTTGAGCTGCTCGCAGACCAGTTGCTGCTGCTATGCTAGTTTTACCTACGCCACCTTTTCCCGCAAAGAGGATGATTCGCATTCACACTCCCTTTTTATTTGTAAGATCTTAGATAATAGGGAGTTCCTTCCCTTTTTGGTCTTTATGTAAAAGGTTATGCCAGGGCGATCTTTACCACCTCGTCCATGCGTTGGACGAATTTGAACTCCAATCCCTCTTTGATGTGATCCGCCAGTTCCTCCAAATCTTTTTCGTTTTTCTTGGGAAGGATGATGGT
>QMLM01000184.1 GCA_003646745.1 Deltaproteobacteria bacterium
GCTTTAAGGGACGTCACCTTTCGAGTGCAAAAGGGGGAGATCCTCGGATTTTTAGGCCCCAATGGGGCAGGAAAGACGACCACTATGAGGATCCTCACTTGTTTTCTCCCCGCCTCTGGCGGCAGGGTCAAGGTAGCGGGTTATGACGTATGGGAGGATCCCCTAGAGGTGAGAAAGAGGATCGGATACCTCCCCGAGAACGTTCCCCTTTATACTGATATACCAGTAGAAGCCCATTTGTTATTTGTTGCCGAGGTAAAAGGTGTGGCCAAACAGGATAGGAAAAGGACAGTTGAAGAGATAATGGAGCGATGTGGTATTGCTGAGGTGGCCCATAGGTATGTAGGTAATCTCTCCAAAGGCTATAGACAGAGGGTAGGTATTGCTCAGGCCTTAGTGGGTGATCCTGAAGTCCTGATCCTCGATGAGCCAACATTAGGCCTAGATCCTAAACAGATTGTGGAGATTCGAAAGATGATAAAAGATCTTGCTACCGACAAAACGGTAATCCTCAGCACCCACATCCTGCCTGAGGTGAGTATGACCTGCGAAAGGGTGGTCATTATCAATGAGGGGCAGGTAGTGGCAGAAGACACCCCTGAGAACCTCACCTCCCAACTCCAAGGGCCCTCCAGAATCTCATTGCAGATTGAAGGCCCCAAGGATGAGATAATCTCTGGTTTGAAGGAGATTCCCGGTGTAATAGATGTGGAGTTCAAAGGAGGAGATGACACTGGGGTGGGGAAATATCTCCTCGAGAGTGAACAGGACAACAGGAGGGAGGTGGCCAAAGAGATAATAGATCGCGGGTGGGGCCTTTTAGAGCTTAAGCCTGTGGGAATCAGCCTCGAGGATGTCTTTGTCCAGTTGGTGACCGAGGAGGAGAAATGAGGAGGATCTGGGCGGTGTGGAAGAAGGAGCTGAGAAGTTATTTTGTCTCTCCCATTGCCTATGTGGTATGCACGGGGTTTTTGGTGATCACCGGGTATTTGTTTTACAACAATATCATCTACTATAGCATCTTAAGCTTACAGGCCCAGAGCACCCCTTATTTGTTTGAAAGTCTTAATGTGACAGAAATGGTGATTTACCCCATCTTTATTAACGCCAGCATTGTGCTCATTTTCTTGGTGCCTCTTTTGACCATGCGCCTGTTCTCAGAGGAGAAGAAGACAGGTACTATAGAGATCCTTTTGACCTATCCTATACGCGACGTCGAGGCCCTGTTGGGGAAATTTGGGGCCTGTCTTTGTATCTATCTCGTCATCCTCGCCCTGAACCTTTCCTATCCCCTTATCGTCGCCATCTTTGGCAAACCAGAGATTGGTCCTCTTATTTCCGGGTATATTGGACTTATCCTGCTGGGGGTGGCCTTTATTTCTCTTGGGATCTTTGCTTCCTCCCTTACAGAGAACCAAATCGTGGCGGCAGTGATCACCTTCGGTAGCATTCTCCTTTTTTGGGGCCTTGGGTGGTCAAAGGACCTGGTGGCCCCCCCACTGGGCGATATCCTGGCCCACCTCTCCTTGCTGGATCATCTGCGCAGCTTTGCAAAAGGAGTAATAGAGGTCAAAGGGGTAGTCTATTATTTAAGTTTTTCTTTCTTTTTTCTCTTTCTAACCTTACGGTCTTTAGAGTCGAAGAGGTGGAGGGGCTGACAGGTTGAGGTTCAAAGGCCTTGATTTTAAAACCCGATCCATTAAGTATGGAGCTAATGTCTTTCTCGTCACCACATTCCTGTTAGCGATACTGGTTATCATCGGTGCCATCTCTGTGCGACACAACGTAAGGTTTGACCTCACCAAGACCAAGCGATATACCCTTTCCCCTCAAAGCGTTAAGGTTCTCAAAGGGCTAAAGGAAGAGGTGAGGGCCTTGGCCTTTTATAGAGAAGGAGAGGCCCGTAGGAGGAGGGCAGAGGACCTTTTAGAACAGTATGTGTATCACTCTAGGAGATTTAAATACGAGTTCATCGACCCGGACCGACATCCAGGGAAGGCGAAAAGGTATGAGATAACCACCTATGGGACCGTGGTGGTGGAATGTAGAGGTAGGCAGGAAAAGGTATTCGACCTGACCGAGCAATCTCTAACCAATGCCCTCATCAGGGTTACAAGGCAGGGGAGAAAGGTTATATATTTCCTTCGGGGACATGGGGAACATGCCCTGGACGATGTCCAGAGAAACGGGTATAGCTTGGTGAAAAAGACCATTGAGGATCAAAACTATAAGGTGAAGACCTTATTGTTGCTGAGGGGAAGGGGGGTACCTCCAGATGCAACCCTCTTGGTTATCGGCGGCCCCAAAAAGGATCTTCTCCCCCTTGAGATAAGGGATATAAAGGGGTTTATAGAGCGTGGGGGAAAACTCCTGATCATGGCTGACCCTTATTCAGGCAAAAATTTGAAAAAATTTCTCTCTGATTATGGCCTACACTTGGGTGATGATGTCATCATTGATAAGTTGAGCAGGGTTTTGGGAGGCGATTATCTGATCCCCGTAGTGTCTCTCTATGAGGACCACCCCATAACGAGGAACTTTCGCGATGCTTCTTTTTTCCCAGTGGCTCAGTCCATTACCATAGATAAAGAGCCACGGGAAGGTCTAGAGGTGGTGCCTCTGGCGAAGACGGGGCCGCAGAGCTGGGCAGAGGTGGATAGAGAGAGGTTGAACAGGGGTGAGGCCTCTTATGAGGAAGGACACGACAAAAAGGGGCCGCTGATTGTGGCAGCGGTTGCTACAAAAGGGGTTAGGATCCGGGGTGGCAAGCCCAAAAGGGCTAGGATTGTGCTCTTTGGTGATTCCGATTTCGTCACCAATACCTATTTTGGCATCTCCGGCAACGGGGATCTTTTTTTAAATGCTATAAGTTGGCTGGCAGAGGAAGAAGACCTTATCGCTATCCGGCCTAAACCCCCAAACATAACACCTATTATCCTCTCTCCCTCCCAGGCTAGGTGGGTGTTTTGGCTTGCCGTGGTGATCCTGCCGGGGGTCGTAATCCTAGCGGGTGTTTTTATCCTGGCCAGGCGGAAACACAACAGATGAGCTGGAGGAAGACCTTAATCTTCGGCGCAATTCTTTTGGCTCTGGCAGTCTTCTATTACCTCTATGAGGTCAGATACCTGGGCCAAAAGCAGGAGGTTCAAAAAAGGGCGAAGAAGATCTTCACCCTTAAGAAGGAGGAGGTGAGGGGTATCTATCTCAGGATAGAGGGTAAGGAGTTCGAGATACAGAGGCAGAAAGAGGATTGGGTCATCAAAAAGCCTCTGGTGGCTAGGGGCGACGAAGAGACCATTGAGAGATTATTGGAAGATCTTCTGCAAGCTGAGCAGAAAAGGGCATTGGGGGAGGAGGAGAGTTTGGAGGCCTTTGGTCTTTTATCACCTCGGGCCGAGGTAGTTCTAAAGGGGCAGCAAAGGGAAGAGGCCATCTTTATAGGTGATGAAAACCCTGCCCAGACGGCCGTATATGCCATGAGAGAGGGTAAAAGAGAAGTATTTCTCTTGTCGCTGCAGCACTGGTTTCAAATTGATAAAAAACTGTACGATTTGAGGGACAAGACAATCCTCTCTTTTGACCTCCAAAAGGTCAAGGGGGTGGAGGTGAGCTATAGGGGGAATAAGGTCCAAGTAAAGAAACAAGGACAGGGATGGCGAATGACCTTCCCTTTGGAGGCAAGGGCGGATAACGATGCAGTGAAGCGTCTGCTGGAAGGGCTCAAAAATGGGAGGATAAAGAAGTTTGTGGATGAATCCCCCAAAGATCTGCGGTTTTACGGTCTCCTGCCCCCGCATGCGGAGGTATGGATTGAGGTGAAAGGGATAAAAAAGGGAATAAGGTTCGGCAGGATCAACAGTCGCAAAGAGGGGGTCTATGCCCAGGTGGCCGGTACTAAGAATGTGTTTTTAGTAGATGTGTCAGTTGTTCATTTTTTGCCCAAGGGGGCTTATGACTGGCGTGACAAGGAGATTTTTTCCTTCGACAATACCCAAGTGGCCAA